>CAYQAQ010000149.1:0-7188 GCA_964415495.1 uncultured candidatus Brocadiaceae bacterium
GGGGTGTATGGGCCTTCCGGGGCCGGGAAAAGCAGCTTGCTGCACGCACTGGCCGGACTGTTGCCGGCTGAACATCTGCTCCTGCGACGCGATGACACCGTGCTCGTTGACCAAAAGCGCGGTCTGATCCCGCCGACGCATCGCCGACGCGTCGCACTGGTGTTTCAGGATCATCGGCTGTTTCCGCACCTGAGTGTGCGCGCCAATCTGCGTTACGGTTTGCGACCAGACGCGCTGGCCTGGGATGAAGTGATCGCGCTGTTGGATCTCGGTGAGTTACTCGATCGGCGGCCCGATACGTGCTCGGGCGGGCAGCGTCAGCGCATAGCGATCGGCCGTGCGCTGCTCAGCGCGCCGCACCTTTTGTTGCTCGATGAACCGCTGGCGCATCTCGATCGTGCGCGCAAAGCGCAGATATTGCCATATTTGCGTCGCATTCGCACCCGCTTCGGCATACCGCTGCTAATGGTCAGTCACGATCTCGATGATTTACTGACGGTGACGGATGAATTGCTGGTGCTCGATAACGGCCGCATGGTCGGCCATGGCACGCTGGGCCAGCTTAGCGCGGATCCCGCACTGCTCGAACGCCTGCATCCGGGCGGCTTGATCTGTCCGCTGCCGGCAACGGTGCTCAGCGCCAGTGACGGCCACCTGCGCGTTCGCCTCGATGGACCGGGCCAGGCGGAATTGCTGTGCCTGGGAACTGCCGAACCGGGAGCGCGAATGGAGGTGCTGTTGCGTCCGGACGATCTGGTCATTGCTCGCCTGCCCCTGGACGCCGCACTGTCGATAAGCAACCGCCTGCCCGGCTCCATCGTACGTATTACCCGTAGTCCTGCGCGCTGTCTGGTGGCGGTCGATGTCGGCGCGACGCAGCCATTGTTGGCTGATTTAGTTGGCAGTGCGGTGGATCGTCTGGAACTGGCGGTGGGCGATGCGGTGCTGGTGCTGGCTAAGGCGCAGGCAGTGCAGGCGCTGCGATTGGAACATGAAGTACAGACGTAATGCACTTCAGCTGGTTGCATCCTGCCACTATGTGAACATACGTCACCGTCCACCATGACCACGCTCTTCCTCACCTGTCCCGCTTGCGGCATGCGCCAGACTGACGCGCGGGAAACCTCATGCCTGAAATGCGACACGCCGCTGCGTGTGCAGCGCACCGAACCCTTATTGGTGATCGACATCGCCCACCACGGTGAAGACGTTGATCTTGCACGCCGCAAATTGTTCGCGGCCATCGACGCCTGCCGCGCCAGCCGCCGGATGGGACTGAAAGTGATTCACGGCCAGGGCACGCGCACGCCGGGTGGTGGCATCAAGGCAGAGGCCCTCCGGGTACTGAGCAATCTGGTGCGCGAAGGCCACGCGCGCATCGCCGACGATGATCACAATCCCGGGGCGACGATCGTGTATTGGCGGTGAACTCGGCTCAGCGTCGGGAGCCGTCGTCGCGGGCGCCGATGCCTGCTGAGCGAGACTCCACGTGGGCGAGTGCATCAACCGCCACGCCCTCGGTCCACGGTCGGCGATCGTGCCACCACCAGGCCAAGACGGCACCGATGCCGGCCCCGCCTAAATGGCCGAGGGCTGAGACGTTGGTGTAGCCGCCGACTTGCTGCCACGCCAACACGCCTTGTGCGATCAACCACCAGCCCAGCCACGCCCACGCCGGCAAGCGCAACCACAGACGACCCCAGAAAAAGGCGATGCCGATCTGCGCATGTGGGAAGCGCAACGCATAGACGGCCATCACGCCGCTGATGCCGCCGCTGGCACCGATACACGGAATGTCGCCACGCGGATCCCACAACAGATGCACCAGACTGCCGCATACAGTCGCCACAATAATCAAGAGCAGGTAGCGCCGCCGTCCAAGCAGGTCCTCGACATTGTCGCCCATCATCCACAGGAACCAGAGATTGCCGAGCAGGTGTCCGATGCCGCCATGTATGAAAAATGCAGTAATCCAGGTCAATCCGCCCAAACGGAAAGGCTCGCCAGGAATGAAACCATAGGCGTTGACAATGGCGCTCAGATCGCCGGTGATAAAAAGCATGCCCAGTGCCATTAGTGCCCCGCACAAGATCCACGTTACCCACGGGCGCTCACGGGTACCCATAGCACCGATCTCGACGGGCAAGCCGAAGATCCCAACCATTTTTTTCCAGTCTTCATCGGGGGCACCGCCAATCGCTTCGCCTTCGTGATGGCGCCGCTGCATCGCTGAGACTTGCGCCATGGCCAATGCGGTGCGGGCATCCGACGACACGGCGGGAGCTGGCTCACCGCGATCCGGTTCTGGCAATGCCGACCATTCCTGGTGATCAATCCACAAGGCTTGGCAGCGACGACAAATGTCGAGGTGGACTGCGCCCACGGCCACGGATGCCATCGGCCTCTGGCAACTGGGACAACGACAACCCGGCGCCGGGGTGCCCCAGAAAGCCGTCTGCCACGCGGCATCAAGTTCCTGACGTCGCACCATACCTCGCAGGACTCCCATCAATGCGAAACGGCCATGCCCCTGCGGACAATCCCACACCCGCCCCGCCGGGGTGCGGACACCATGCAGATGAGAGCGACATCGGGGGCAGGGCATCATCCTGCCACGGATATATCCCGATTCGACTGACCTGACAACCACCACTCAGCACAGGCGTTGCAAGCACCGCGATTGCGCCCGTGGACGACGACTCACAGTAAGGATCCATCCGCCCTCTTTACTTGGATTCCCTCCATGACCACGTCGCCACCAGTGTCCGGTCGTCAGCCGATTATCCTCCCGCCCGGCGGTGGACGTCACTATCCGATGGGGCGCATCGCCGCGATTTTCAAAGCGGACGGTCACGAGACCGCCGATCGCTACGGGATTTCCGAATGGTGGTTGGACCCGCACACCAAAGGCCCTGGCGCTCATAGCCACGACGAAGACGACCTCTTCGTCGTGCTGGAGGGCACCATGAGCATCCTGATCGGAGCAACGTGGACGCACGCCCAGCCTGGATCCTTTATCCTCATCCCCGGCGGCATCGTGCACGACTTCGAAAATCGCGGTGCGGTGCGCTGCGGCGCGTTGAACATTTCCGTTCCCGGCGGATTCGAAGCGAGCATGCCGAGCATCAGCGAATGGTTTGCCGCACATCCACCCGGTAGCACGCTGGATTAGTGCTGTCGGTTGGGGTATCGCACGCGGTGCAGCTCCTGCGGCTTACAAGTCACGGCGTAAATCTCATTACGTGTCGCTGGGCGAATGGACCAAACAAGCATGACGCCAGGCCGCCGGCGTCATGCCGTAACGCCGCCGAAAAAGCCGGATCAGATACGAGGCACCGCCAAACTGGCAGCGGTTGGCGATTTCAGCCACGGTGAGGCTGGGATCACGCAACAAGGTGCAGGCGTGCTCCAAACGGAGCGTCTGCAGCAACCGAATGAATCCTTCGGGAGCAAGCAGGCGCGTGAGATGGTCACCGCTGATACCGAAATGCGCTGCTACCGTATCGCGCTGCAAGGCATCGCGGCAATGCGCGCGCAGCCAGGCATGAATGGCCGCGCGGCGGTGATTGCCCGCAGGGTCACCTCCACGCAACACGTCGCGCAGCAACGGCAAGGCGGCACTCAGCAATGGCACCAGAACTTCGGCGTGAGGTACTTGCGCGGCGCAGCTGCGTACAGCCGCGAGCACGGGTGCCAGCGGGCCTTCGGCGCGCACCATGGTAGCTAACTCGGGACCCGGTCGACCACCGCCGGCGGGCGTGTCATAACACGCGACCTGGATCGTATCGCCAAAGGTCAGCGCGAGATGCCGTCGCGCGGTGGCATGCATGCGCGGGCTCCAACCGCCCGGACAGACCACCAGCCAGTGACGCGCCGTGGCTGTCGTCCAACGCACATCAGCACGTCGGGGAAGCCCCAGTTCGATGCGCCCGCGCAGGATGATCTGCACACTGAGCTGCCCCGGCATCCACGCGCCTGGCGGGGGTGGCGCGACCTGCGGCGGCACGAACAGCACCTGGCGCGCCGCCAGCCCAGGCATGATGCCAGCCACCAGAGACCCTAGCGTCGCGGCATCATTCATATCGGAATCGTATCATCATGGTCGGAAAACGACCATATAAATACGCTATGATCGAACCATGATATCGGAAACCGAGCATCGGAGCCCGCATGTTCACCCTTGACGATCAGCTACCCCACGGCAACGCCATCCCCCTCGCCAGTGCTGCCGACGGTGAAGGCTGGCGGCTGACCTTCACACCAGCTGCGCATGGCGGCTCCGAACGGCTGTGGTTCAACGCCCGCATTGGCAATCGCGGCGGCTCCGCTGGTACTCCGTTGACCCTGGTGTGCAGCGAAGTGGATCAGCTCTTGGGTGGTGGCGGCGACCGCCCTTTTCAACCAGTGTGGCGCGCCGATGGCGGCGACTGGATCCGGCTGCCCATTGGTCGCGAGGTGCACCATGATGACGGCCGGCTGGATATCGCGTGGACGGTACCCGCCCCGGCGATCACCGGGCAGCTCGCGGTGTGCATGCCCTACGGCGAGGACGAGCTGCGCGCGACCCTGGCTGCCAGCAGGAACACGTGGCACGAAGCCCGCATTGGCACCACGGCGCAGGGCCGCCCGGTGCTGCGTCTGCATAATGGTCTCAACGACGATCTCACCCGACCTGGCATCCTGTGCACGGCACGTAATCACAGCGGTGAGACGCCGGGCAGCTGGGCCCTCGATGGGTTTTTGCGGCGTTGCGCGCAAGTGCGCCCCACCGATGTGCTCGTGTGGGTGGTGCCCTTCGTCGATCGCGACGGCGTTGATAACGGCGACTATGGCAAAGATCACTGGCCGCGTGACTTCAACCGCGCCTGGACCACCAGTCAAAGTTACCGCCATGAAGTCGCGCAAATTCAAAACGACAGCAGACAGTTTCGCCGCCGCTGTCGGCCCATGCTGGCGCTGGATTGGCATGCACCAGGACTGCGCGAAGACTTGCCGCATGCGTATGACGATGCGGAGGAGCGTGACCCATTGACCGATGCCCTCGCTTCTGCCTTCGACGGTCCGGCGGACGGCTATCGGCGCTTTTCGCGCTATATGAACAAACTGTTCGTGGAATTGGGCATGACCGGCAATGCTCCCAATGCCAGTGGGTATTTCCGCACTGCGCTGCAGTGCCGGTCGTTGGCGTTGGAGGTGCCGTACATGCGCATCGGCGAGCGGGCTTTGCTCACAACCGATTACCACCGCATGGGCGCGGCCTGTGCCGATGCCTGTCTCGCTTGGGTCAGGGCCCAAGCATCCCGGTAACCGAACGGCTCAGGCTTGTATCGAGCGGCGCGGGACTCCAGACTCTGGCGCCATCTTCTGGCCCAGGAGCCTCGCTATGTCCTTCACCATAACCGGTGCCAGCACCGATGATCAGGGTCCCGCCGGTTGCGTCGCGCGCTTCATGCTCGCTGGCGCCGCGAGCGACAACGCCGCCGCGGGCGCGGAACTCCATCCGGAGTCGTTGGCGCAGGTGTCGGGTGATGTGGGCTCACCACCTGGCGTCGTTGCCGCCGATATCGGCGAGCCGGAAGATCATGGCGATTGCGTGTGGGTGCCCACCCGGCTGATCGGTTCGCAGGACGGTGAAGAACAACGCTTCGTCTTTGTGGTGCATCATCTCGACGATGATCGCTGGGGCATTCATCTCGAACAAACCTTGAGCGCCACCTTTGGTGGTGACCCCATGGAGATGATGACGGAAGCATTGAAATCCGCCGTCGCGCCCATCGGTGAAGCCTTGGATCAGGTCGGCGACGCATTCTCGCACGCATTTTCCGGGAACTCGAGCGATGATGGCGAAGCCGCCGTCATCCCGCGCCGCATCGCTGCCGACGCGGCTCTGGAAGCGGGCGACGCTGCACTCCCGAGCATGGTGGCGGCCGAGGTCTACGAGCTTGATTGGCAGCGAAAAGTCCGCTGCGAAGACGGCGAACGGCAGGTCAGCAATACCCTCGAGGTGCGCGTGCGCTTCGATCTCGACCGCAGCTGGAGCACCAGCTCCTGTCTCGGCGTGACCCTGACCACCGCGCTGTCGCTCGAAGGCGCTGACCTGCGACCGGCCGATGCCTCACCGTATTTCGGGCGGGAAAATTTCGCGTCGTGGGAACGCGAGCGCCGAGATTTCTATTGTCGTTTACAGCTCGACATTCCAAACCATTCCTTCACCGGACTGTCCGCCCTCGCTGGCGTCGTTCGTTTCGACCTCACGGGTGGCGAATTGTTGGAGATCGCCCTGGGACCGATCGGTGACCTCATCGGCAACGAGGTGACCTTGGCGGCCTTGAACTGCGCACTCGGATTAGCTCGCGACGAAGAAGGTCGCCTCGTCGTGCGCATGCCCTCCGGATGGTCCGAGCGGATTCAGGAATGCCGCATCATCACCAGTGATGGCGAAGCGTTCAGTGAAGATTGGAATAGCACCGGCGATGGCGTCACGGATCTCCGCACCTATAGCCTGGACATTCCCGATGATGCGGGATTCGTGATCCGCTTCTGGTCGCAACAGGGCCATGCCGAAATTCCGTTCACCGCGGCCGGCCTGCCTTTGGATTTTGCGCCGGCTGCGGGCTAGAAGCCGTCTCAGAATATCGTCCGAGCCAGGCGAAGGTATGGTCCGTCCTGGCAAGGCGCCGCGACCGAAGGAATAGCAGAGCTCTTTCGAGGGAGCGGGAACGCAGCCAGGGCGGACCAGGCCGAGTCTGGCGAAGCGACGAGGTTTTGCGACGGCTTCTAAGCCACCTGATTGGGCGGGTTGCCGTCCTTATCGTCGCTCGCCGTCGGGCGCGGGCCGCTGCGAGTGCGCCAATGGTGACGACGATCCGCCCAATGGCGCTGATAGCGTTCGACCAATCGAACAACGATCGGATAGGTGATCGCCGCATGAACGAGGCCGACGATGGCACCGCCGATCAGCATCGCCAAGGTCGCGTGGCTGGCTTCGACGACGAGATAGCGGGTGGCCTCGGTGAAACGCAGCGTGCCGACGTGGGACCAGATCTCTTGCATGCGCTCCCACGAGATGGCGCGACCAGCGATATGGGCACCAACCCAATTGATGAACCAATACATCGGGACCATGGTGAAAGGGTTGGACATCCACACACCAGGCAGTGCAGCAATGAAACTCGATCGGGTAATCGC
>CAYQAQ010000150.1:0-2004 GCA_964415495.1 uncultured candidatus Brocadiaceae bacterium
CGTGACATCGACAATCCATCGTGCGCCTCGGCGCACGGCCTCGCGGGCTCGGGCGGTCAGATTGCCAAAGGCGCTGCCGCGGAAGGCACCCGCTCGGTGCATGAGATCCATCCAAGCTTCGATGTCGAGGTGGAGCCGTTCGAGAATGGGCGCCAAGCGCTGGGGGATGGCTCCACGTTTCCCACTGCGCACCAGGCGCCCGGTGTCATCGACCAGAGTCAGGTAGTCATCGAGCGAGATCACTGGGAGGTTGCCGAGGCTCACGGTGGCGGCAGCGATGGGCGCGATCCACAGCCCGGCTTCGGGTCCGGCGTGGCTGACGGCGAGGGCTTCGGTGCGCAGCGCTGGCGCGAGGGTTTCCGTCGGCGATGGCTGCGGCGCCAGCAGCCCGCAGGCCCGCTGGTGGGCTTGCCGAGCATGGATGCGATCCTGCACGCTGGTGAAAGCAGACGTTTCCGGCCGATCGGCGCAGGCCGCACGAATGGGATTGAGATCCACATACGCCATGCAGGCGATGACAGCGGCTTGGTCGAGGAGGGGGACGGACTGAAAGCGTCCCTCCCAGAAATGCCCGGTGCAGCCGTCGTCGCGATTGGCGCGGCGAGCGAGCCCTTCTTTAATTGATTTCATGAACCACGACAGCGAGCGCAAACGCAGACGCGTCTTCGCCACCCACGCGGTGTCGTTGGCTTTGGCGGCAATCTCGGCATCGCTCCACGGCACAGGCGCGCCGTCATCGCCCGTGCGCGGATGGGCGACGGCCCAACGCTGGGCGACCTCCTGCGCCGTCCAATGCGCCACGCGACCGGGCTCGGTGCTGACGACGAGATGCAGGTGGTTGCTCATCACGGCGTAAGCAAGGACATCGACGGCAAAGCCGGCTGCGGCAACGCGGATGCGCTCGCGCACCCAGTCGCGTCGGTGTTCGGCGGCGTCTCCGCAGAGGTAAGCCCGGCGGACGCAGCGGGAGATGCAGTGGAACACGGCCGGAAGGGAATCGTCGACTTGGTGTTTGCGGGCTATGGGCATCACGAAAATATAGGTCTATAGAGACCCATATCAACATCATCCTGCAAGCCTTTGTGAAACCATGGCTTAGGGAGGGAGTGGCGTTAGGATGGCCGACATGAACGGTCAGATCGGTGCATGTCCACGAATCGTGTTTTTCGCGACCGTGTTCCGCCGCTTGGTTGGGGTCGCGCCGCGGGCTTTCCGACAACAGAACCATGCGCGAGTACCACCATTCCGGCGAGTCCGTAAAACCATTGAATGAGTTCAATTCCCTAGATGCGCCATCGTCGTCGGAGGCTCGTGGTTTTCCGTTCTGGAATAAAGTGGTCACGCCGGCGATCGGTGCGCCGATGCGCTTCACACGCTATGAGAACGCCAGCCATTCGGGAACTGCAAAAATCCTCCACCGTCAGGCGGGTGACATCATGGCCTGGCAGCTGGCGCAACCAGCGCGCGGCCGGTGATCGTGCGTACCCGCGCCATCGTCTTCCCCAGCCCCGGCGAAGTCACTCTCGAGGAGCGTGACCTCGCTGCACCCGGTCCGGGTGAGGTTCTCGTGCGTGCCCTGGTCTGACTGATCAGCACCGCCACCGAGCTGGTCGCTCTCCACAACCGCTATCCGCCGGGGTCCTATTGGGTCGCGGCGCCTTGCCAGGACGGACCATGCCTTCGCCTGTCTTGGCCGATGTTTTGAGACTGCTTCTCGTCCATGCTTCATGCATCAATGGTTCTGGTGAGATCGTTCAGCGGTTCGCTATCCTTCGGTCCGTCAGTCCATCACTGCTGGGTGCTCACAGCTTCATGCCGTCACGCTGCCCGCTGAGTCATGGTTGCGCCAAACCGTTGTGACAGTAAGGTATCACTAATGACAGCTCCCGCACTCGCCGCCGGCCTTACCCTGGTCGAACTGCTTGCCACCGGGCCGCGCACCTATGCTGAACTCGTTCAAGCGGTGCCGATGAGCGCTGCTACGGCAGCGCGCCTGTTGCGCGT
>CAYQAQ010000150.1:2014-7166 GCA_964415495.1 uncultured candidatus Brocadiaceae bacterium
GGTGGGCTGCGAAGGGCACTGATGGCCACTGGCGTCTCGGCCCGGTGGCGGGGCGCTTAGCGGCCCCCGCGCAGGCGGCACTGCTCGCGGCAGCGCGGCCTGAACTTGCTCCACTCGCTAAGGCAAGTGGCTGCAGTGTCGTCGTGATTGCCTGGGATGGCCGGCTGTTGACCTGCGTCGACAAGGAGGTCCACCCCGCCGCTCTGGCGATGCAAGAAGTGGGTGCCGCGAGCGCCGACTGCACCGGTACGCCCTGGGGTTGGCTGGCGCTGCTCGATCTGCCGGAGCGCGAACGCACACGTCAGGGCGCTCATCGTGGGTACCTGCTGCGAGCGGTCGTGTCGCAGACGCCTGCCCTTGCACGCGAACTCGCTCGTGACGGCACCATTCTTGATGACGCAGCGGTATTCCCCGGCGTGCGTCGTCTTGCCGCACCGATCCGCGCCGGCGGCCGACTGATCGGCGCGCTTGGGCTCGGCGGTACCGCGGCTGCGCTCTCCGATGCCGTTCTGCCGGTGACACGCCGACGTTTGCTCGCCGCCGCTGCCCGCATCGCCAACGTCCTCGAACCCCAGGAGCCCGCATGAATCGCCCGCGCAATGTCCTCTTCATCTTGTCGGATCAGCATAACGCCAAAGTCCTCGGCCATGCCGGCCATGCGATGGTGCATACGCCGAACCTCGACCAATTGGCTGCTGAGGGCGTGCGCTTCACCGCCTGCACCACCGCGAACCCGATTTGCACGCCCAGTCGCGTATCCTTCCTGTCGGGCCAGTACGCCCACAACCACGGTATTTACGGATTATGTGGCCCGCGCCCTACACTGCCTTCGGTGCTTGGGCACTTTCGCCGCCACGGCTGGCGCACGGCCGCGATTGGTAAGATCCACTGTCCGGACATGTGGGTCGAGGATGACAGCGATCAATTCCAGGAGGTCTGCCAGGGTTGCAGCATCAGCGGATGGGCCGGTTACCGCCGTCACCTTCTCGCGCGCGGCGCGTACGCGTCCTGGGAAGCGAGCGAGGGACGGCCGGGCGTTTTCGGCCAGTGCATGGATGGCTACGTCAGCGAACTGGCCTGGGAGGACACGCCGGAAGGCTGGTCGGTCGGACAAGCGATCGAGGTCATGCGCCGCTGCCGGGCCGACGGTCGGCCATTCTTCATTCACCTGAGCTTTCCGCGTCCCCATCAGACCTATGCGCCGCTGCGCGAGTTTTGGGATCTGTATCCCGAGGATCGCTGCCCGCTGCCGCCGAATGCGGAGTACGATATGGTGGCCGCTGGCAAATCGCCCGCGCTCATCCGCAGCGCCCACACCTTCCGCACTGATGAACGTTGGATCGAGTTCGAGCCGCGCACTTACGAGGCCGCGCGCCTGCGCAAGCTGCGCGGTTACCTCGGGAACGTTTCCATGGTCGACCGCGCGGTAGGTGAGGTACTCGCCGCGCTCGCGGCGGAAGGTCTGGCCGACGACACCGCCGTGGTCTACTCTAGTGATCACGGTGACCACGCGTGCGAGCATGGGGCGATGGAAAAGGCGCCGGGAATCGGCAGCGACTCGATCACCCGCATTCCCTTCCTCTGGCGCGTTCCGGGTGTCAGCCGCGCCGGTCATGTCGTTAATGAGGTCGTCGAGTCGGTTGACGTAGCGCCAACGCTGTGCGCGCTGGCCGGTCTTCCCCCGCTGGTGACCGCTGACGGCCGTGACCTCTCCGCGCAACTAGCGGGCGCTGCGGGCGATGCCGACCGCAGCGGGGTCACCGAATTCGCGTGGTCGAAGTCTTTACGCTGGAAAAACTGGCGCTTGGTGCGCTATCCGCGCGAACTCTACGCGCAGGAACACCCACAGGGCTTCGGCGAGCTGTATGATCTCGCCACCGATCCCTGGGAGATGCACAATCGTTGGGCCGACCCCGCCTACGCCGCGATCCGCATGGAGCTCGAATCGCGCCTCTACGACTGGCTGGTCACCACCACGCGCGTGGTCAGCACGAACTGCGTGAGTCCGCCGCCCGGACCGCAGGTGCAGGAGCGCTTCTACGTCCGGACCGAGCTCGACGGGAAGATATCTCCCGCCCACCTGCGTGCGCATGTTGCCGCGCGTGGGAATATCAACTACCTGTGACTCGGCCTGTCTCCCGGCACTGCGCGGGCGCGGTCGTCCGGTTCCCAGCGATCAAGAAGGGTGCCATCCAGAGCGACGGCAGTGAGCACCAGCCGTTCGGGAGTGACGTCCAGGCGACAATAGTGGTGTACGGGATGAAAGACGCGGCTCATCTCCAGGCGGGGGCTGGCGCGATAGGGGAAACCTCCGGCGCCACCGGAGGTGATCACCACCGGGCCGCCATCAGGATGACAGCGCTCATAGCAATGCGCATGGCCATTGACGATGGCATCGACGCCGGCGGCGCGGCATAGCGGCAGCAGGTGTTCGCGCGCGCGGCGCACGGTAATCTCGACCGGCTGGCCATCACTGCCGAGTCGACCGTGGGGAGTGCTGGTCCAGGCCGGGTAGTGCGTGCAGAGAATACGGAAACGGGCCGCACTGGTAAGCTGATCACGCAGGCGTGCCTGGAGTTCCGGATCTGACCAGTCGCGAGCACCGTCGATGCCCACCAGCAGGAGGGGCCCGAGGTGCTGCGCCCAGCACGCGGCATCGCCGGGATGACGGAGGAGGTCACGCCACAGATCGGCATCCTGATCGTGATTGCCGGGTACCCACCAATGCGGTGTTTCCGCAAGAAAATCGGCGGCGGGGGCGAAGTATGCATCGTCCCAGTGAGCATCGTTGCATCCGGCGTTGATCGCATCGCCGAGAAAGATGGCGCCATTGGCGGTCTCAAGCCGCATCCGCGCTGCGACCTGCGCCAAGATCTCAGGGTTCGGGCTGGGGTCACCATAGAGCAGCAGGCTGAACCGCTGCGGATCGAGGGTGCAGGCGGTGAACGGTGCCGAAGCCGTCCCGTCAACGACGTGCAGGTGGCCTGGCCAGCGCTGACCAGCGGTGAGCCCATCGACGATGAAGTGATGCACCAAGCCTGGACTCGAATACAGGCGACGATCAGCGAGGGTCAAGGCGACGCCGCAGCGTCCCGTGGTACGGCAGCTCACCGTGATGGACGTGGCGCTGGCGTAATGGAGAAGCGGTCCGCTGCGGATGGCGATGTCGCGGGTTGCAACGCCGACCAACTGCAGGGGCGGTCCCGGCAATGGGAGGCCAACGACTCCGGTGAAGGCTCGCGTGGCGAGAGCGAGCCCAAGGTCGGCCACGAGGGGATGGCGTCGACTCAGGAGGTTGGTGCCCGGGAGCACCAAGGCGGGATCCAGGCCATGCTGCCACTGTCGCCGCATGTTGTCGGTGCTCACCGGCAAGGGGTGGCCGTTGAGCAGCGCCACCTCTTCGCCGTGATCGCAGCTGACACTGGGCCAGCGGGCAGTGTCGAGGACTGTGAAACTGGCCTGGGCCTCCATCGTGTCAGGGATGGTGTCGAGCCCAGCGGGGGGCGTGCTGGCCTTGGTCCAGGCCTCACAACCGAGCGCCCACCCGCGACTGCCGGCCCGCAGCAGGACACTGAGGCGATGCTGGCCGGGGGTCAGGGTCACATCAAAACGATGGGCCGGTCCGCTGGGTGGATAGCGATTGCCTTCAGGTCGGACGAAGCAGCGCTGCGCATCGCACCACCACGTCATCCACCAGTCGGCAGCGGCCAGGATGGTGAGGGAGGTTGCCTCGTTCACGGTGAGGTCGGTGGTCAGAAGGACGCGGCTCCGATTTGCTAACGGAGGTCCTAGCGCCGTCAGATCGAAGAAGCCGTCGCTCCGGTGGATGACCGGTATGGGGACCCGTGCAGGTGGAGTCGGTCCATCGGGATCGTCGTCATCACGTGGCCAGGCCAACCAGGGCGCCGTGAGAGGCATCGCGGTCCATTGCGGTAGCTCCTGACACAGCAGGTCCAAGGGGGCCAAGGCCCACGGTCCTGGGCGATCACCCCACCAGCAGCGATAGCGCCAACTGGTAGGCGGAATGAGCATCGTTCCCGCCGGTGCATTTCGAATGCCTGGTGCACCGTTGTCTACCACCGCGCCGAAGACGGGAATCGTCATTATGTTCACGTTAATTTACAAAAGGACACCCGTCAACCCTGCACCCGGGCTGCGTCGACCAGCAGTCGCCCCGGTGAGCGCACCGTGAGGCGGGCGAGACGCACGCCGCGGATGCGCCCGGGATGGCCCTGGTCGGGATGGCGGCGGCTGACATCGATGAGGAGAGGAAACTGTCCGTCGGCGTCGAGGTGGCAATCCTCCACGGTGACCGCTTCGAAGCTGCCGCCGTCCTTGAGGTGGAGCGCCAGCGCCCGATCCGGGGACCGCATCCGGCAGCGCCGGATGGTCACACGGCGGATCGGGCCGAGGCTTTCGGTGCCGAGCTTGCAGGCGGCGCAGCCCGAGCGCAGGTCACAGTCCTCGATCACGATATCCTCACATGGATCGCCCTCGGTGCTCTTCAGTACCACGGCATCATCGCCAGTGTCGACGGTGCAGTTGAGGATGCGCACGCCCCGACAGCCATCGGGGTCGATGCCGTCGGCGTTGATGCGCCGAGCGTTGGAGCGGACGTGCAGGGCAGTGAGCAGTACGTCCTCGCAGCGCTCGAGATGCAGGGTCCAGAAGGCCCTGTCGCGCAAGGTGCGGCCTTCCAGCCGCAGGCGTCGGCAGCCGCGCAGAAGCGCCAGGGCCGGACGGAAGGAGAGGCCCTGTGCATCCTTGCCCGACAACGCCTCGGGGTGTCCGCCGTCGATGATTCCGGGGCCTTCGATGGTCAGATCGCTGCATCCCTCGCCCCACAGGAGGGCCTGGATGCGCCCCGGCAGATTGGCGGTGAGGGCGATGACTGGATAGTGTGGGTTCACAATGAATGCACGGGTGCACATTCTAGAATCCTCCGCAAGAACCTAGCCTTGGCAAAACAGATCAAAAACGGTCAGCAGGCGGCACATATTGTTCCGACAAATGTCTTTTCGTCGCGTTCGCCAGAGATCCAAGCCGCGCAGCGAAGTGCGCAGAAGATTTTCGATAAGTTCCTGGGCAAAGATGCTCGTGATCCTCCCCCGGTTTTGTGGACGCCCAGATAAGCGGGAAACCGCTGATAGGA
>CAYQAQ010000151.1:0-7128 GCA_964415495.1 uncultured candidatus Brocadiaceae bacterium
AAGGCGATAAAACTGCGTGACCGCACCGCTTCGCGGAAGGTCGCGGTGGCTACCAGCGCGATCATGACCGTGCCTCCAGCCCACGACCGGCGGCATGGAAGTCGCGCACCTTGTCGACGAACCAGTCTTCCAAGGCCTGGTGCTCGCGCGACAGGCGCAGGATGGAACCGCCCGCGGCGGTGACGGCGGCCAGACGTGCGGCGCGTTCGGCCTCGGGGAACTGCACGCTCCAAGTGCCGTCGCCGAGATCAGCCGCGTCCGCTGGACGCGGGCCACTGGCGATCAGCATTAATGGCGCTTCGCGCACCAGATCAGCCAGCGCACCTTCTTCGAGCACCTTGCCATGATCGATCACCGCGTAGTGATCGCAGAGCGATTCAACATCGCTGAGGATATGGGTCGAAAAAAACAGCGTGGCCCCACGCGCCCGCTCAGCCGCCAGGATCTCACGGAAGCGCGCGCGCCACAGTGGATCGAGCCCGGAGAAAGGCTCATCCAAGATGAGCAATTCCGGTTCATGCAAAATCGCTTGGGCGAGACCGAAGCGCTGACGCATGCCTTTCGAGAACGAACCCAACTTGCGCTGACGCAGCTCATCGAGATCGAGAATACCGCACACCCGATCGATGGCCCGCTTCAGATCAGCGCCGCGGAGACCGGATAGCTTGCCCAGATAACCGAGGTATTCCGCGACTTGTAGATTTTCGTAAAAGTAGGGCTGCTCGGGCAGATAGCCGATACGACGGCGCAGCGCATCATCCCCGAGCGGCTGACCGAAGACGCGAATGTCGCCGCGATGGTCGAGCAGCAGGCCGACCGTGAGCTTGATCGAGGTCGACTTGCCAGCGCCATTCGCGCCGAGAAAGCCGTACGCCGACCCGGCCGGCACGCTGAACGACACGCCATCGAGGCTCTTGACCTGATTCAGCCAATCACCGCGGTATGCGAAATGGACGTGAGAGAAGGAGAGGATCGGGTCAGCCATGGGTCGGCCCAGTATGCCCGGCCATTGGCAGGCTTCCAGCCGATCCCGGTCTGCGCCGGGCGACTAGGCGCAGCACCGCCAGGGCTACCGTAGCCGCCAGCAGCCCTGCCAAGGTTGGCCACCACCAGGCGCCAGAGGGCCACTGCGGCCACATCGGGCCCAGCAAGGGAATAGCGCCCGGAAACGCATGGGCCTTCCACGGCCACAACGCCACCAAGCTGCCCAGCATCAGGCCCGCCAAAAAGGCCATGGTGCGGTCGTGGGCCCGGGCGAGCAGCGCGCGCAACATCGGAACAGCAATGGCGAGGCCGAGCACGACACCAACGCCAAATGCACCGATGATTACCACGTCGCGCGCATGCACCGCTGCGGCCACGGGCTGATAGAGCCCCATCAGCAACAAGGCCAAGCTGCCACTGATCCCGGGTAGAATCATCACCGAAATCGCAATGGCACCGCCGAGCACGATCAAAGGCAACGCCGGCGATCCCGCCGCCGCTGGCATAAGCGCCATACCGCCGGCGAGCAGCGCCCCCAGCGCACCGAGCAGCCAGTCGACGCCCGCATGCGTGCGCCGCACACGCAGCGGCTCGCGCACCGTTACCGCGACCAGGGCGAAGAACACCGCGAAGACGATCGGTGCCGTTCTCGCATTGATGAGCAAACCGGGTGCGGCTGCCAGGGCGGCGCGGGCGGAGGTCGCATCGCCCCCCAACTCCGGCTTGGCGCCGACCAACAGCATGACTCCGATCACCAAGGCCAGGGCCTGCATCGCGACCAAGGGCACCAACACGCGCGCGGCATGGAGCATGGCACGCCAGCGCATGCGATTGAAGGGCCGGCGCAGCCACGCCAAGCCCGCCGCCAAAGCCGCGAGATAGATGTCCAGGATTCCCGCCACCAGTAAAACGGTGCCGCCAGAAACTCCCGGCACCGCATCCGCTAAACCCATGCCCGCACCGCAGGCCATGACTTTGGCCAAAGACGGACCAGGAGCACTCGCCGAGGAACCGACCGCATGAGGCACAGACATGGGCGCGGATGATGGCCTTCGCGCATCAAGTGCCAGCAGTCTTGCTCCCGTGCGCTGGTGATATGCGGCGCTGCCAGTGGCGGACGATGGCTTTCTCGCCTTCAACCCACCCAAAGAGCAGCGCCGCTGCGGCCGCAATCACGCCCCATGTGGTCGCATCGATGGACTCGGTGCCAAACAACCGCTGCGACCAGGGCAGATAGGTATAACCGATCTGCAAGGCGGCCACCGTCACGACCGCAATCCACACCCATCGATTGGCAGGTGGCCGATGCGCACCGAGCACCGATCCGGTGATAGATCGCGCATTAAACAGATAGATCGCTTCCAAGGCCACCAACATGTTCACCGCCGCCGTTTGCGACTGATTCACCGTAGCGTTACCTGCCTGGAGCCACAGGAATATGCCCAAGGTTCCCGCTGCCATCAGCACCGATATCTCGCCAATACGCCAGAGAAAAAACGGCGGCAGCAACGAGCTGCGCATCGGTCGCGGCGGCCGCTGCATCAGATCGTGTTCGCCGGGCTCAAAGGCTAGGGCCAAGGCCAAGGTCACTGCCGTCACCAGATTGACCCACAGGATCTGCACGGGGCTCAACGGCAGTGCGAGTCCCAAGATCAGCGCGGCGAGAATAACCAGGGCCTGGCCACCACTCGTGGGCAGAATAAACAGGATCGCCTTGCGCAGATTGTCGTAGACGGTGCGGCCTTCACGCACCGCAGCGGCAATCGACGCAAAAGCATCATCCGTCAATACCATGTCGGAGGCCTCTTTGGCAACCTCGGTGCCCTTGAGGCCCATGGCGATACCGATGTGCGCCCGCTTCAAGGCGGGCGCATCGTTGACGCCGTCGCCGGTCATGGCAATGGTGCGACCGCAGGCCTGCATGGCCGTCACAATGCGCAGCTTGTGCTCGGGACTGACGCGTGCGTAGACATCGCACGTTGTCACATGCGAGGCCAAAGCGGCTTCATCGTCTGCATCGATGTCCGCACCGGTCAGCACGGTGTCGGCTTGCAAACCCAGCTCGCGCGCAATCGCACCCGCGGTGATCGCATGATCGCCGGTGATCATCACCACGCGGATACCCGCTTCATGGCATTCTGCGATAGCGGCCACCGCATCACTGCGCGGTGGATCGATAGCGCCGATCAAACCCAGCAATTCCAAATCGGATTCCACGTGCGTGAAGGTCAATTCGTTCGGCAGTTCCTGGAAGCGCCGCCGCGCCAGCGCCAGCACCCGACGACCGCGACGCGCAAGGTCCGCAATCGCTGCGGTCCAGGCGTCCGTATCAATCCCCGCGCATCGTGCGAGGATCACTTCCGGCGCACCTTTCATGGCGGCCTCGCCCCCGCCTTTATGGTCGCGGTGCAGAGTTGCCATGAAGCGATGTTCGGATTCGAAGGGAATCACATCTGCACGAGGGTGTTCCTTCGCATCAACGGTGCGATCGAGCCCCGCTTTCATCGCCAGGGTCACCAGCGCCGCCTCGATCGGATCTCCGACCGGCGTCCACTGGCGCCCGTCCTGCTGCAACTGGGCATCATTGCAGCGCGAGCCACAACGGGCGAGCTCGACCAGACCGGGAATAGCTGCGGGTTCCACCGTGGTCTCTGCGCGCTGAAAAGCCCCGCTCGGAGCATACCCATCGCCATCGACGTGGATCACCGTCCCCGGGCGAGCGCCATCCGGAACGATCACATCGGCGACCATCATTTCGTTGCGGGTCAGCGTTCCCGTCTTATCTGAGCAGATAACGTCTACCGCGCCCAACGTGTCGACGGCGTGCAGACGGCGGATGATCGCCTTACGCGCCGCCATACGCTGCACCCCGATCGCCAGCGTAATGCTCAGAATTGCTGGCAGGCCTTCCGGGATAGCAGCCACCGCCAAGCTCACCGCGATCATGAACATGTCGCCGACGGCGATGTCACGCGTCAGCCAACCCACCACAAATGCCAACACCGCCAGTACGATGACGACGATCGAGACGATGTGGCCGAAACGGTCCACTTGAATCAGCAGTGGGGTCTTCAGATTGACCACGTTCGTCAGCATCTGCCCGATGCGCCCCAACTCGGTGGCTCCGCCGGTCGCGACGGCCACGCCGGTGCCTTGACCGCTGGCGACATAGGTACCGGAATACGCCATACAGGCGCGATCACCGAGGGCGGCGTCGACGGCAACCGGGTCGGCCTTCTTTCCCACCGGCACGGACTCGCCCGTCAGACTGGCTTCGGCATTACGGAGGCTGCGGCAACTGAGTAGACGCACGTCGGCGGGCACGCGATCACCTGACTGAATGAAAACCACGTCGCCCGGAACCACCTGATCGGCAGGAATCGTCTGGCGACGACCATCGCGTTCGACCAGACAATCGTTGGTCAGCAGCTTCCGAATCGCGGCCAATGACTGCTCAGCTTTGCCTTCTTGGAAAAAACCGATGAGCGCATTGATTACCACCACGGCTGCGATCACGGCAGTATCGATCCAGTGGCCCATGCCACCGGTCACGATCGCGGCCCCTATCAGCACATAGATCACCATATTGTGGAACTGGTGCAGCAAGCGCACCCATGCCGACCGCTGCGCGGTTTCAGGCAAGCGGTTCGCACCGTATTCCTTCAGCCGCTTCGCGGCCTCATCGGCGCTGAGCCCGGCCGACGTCGTGGACAACGCCTGGAGGATGTCCTCAGCTTGCCGAGCATGCCACGGCACGTCTCCTGGCGATTGGTCACGATGGTCGGCATTCGTCATGCACCCGTTTACCCCCGCATGCAAACGGGGGCAACCGGATTCAAACAGAGACGGTTTTAGGCTTGCTGGCTTTGTGCTTGTGCGACGCCAACGTCTGCCCGCGCTTCCGCGAAGAGACGCTCGAAGCGACATCCGTATTCGACGCAGTTGGCATACCGAACGCCGGCTTCGGACTGCACGGACGGATCATGGAAGACCACCTTGAGATGCAGCTCCATGGAGAAGCCGCCATCGTAGCCGCGCGTCAACAGATCACGAACGATCGCCCGCACGTCACCGGTGCCGTCACCAGCAAAGGTGTGCACGTGCGTCCGGGTGACCGGATCGAAAATGCCGTCCTTGATATGGAGAAAAGCGATGCGAACACGCACCTGGCGATAGAAGTCCCACGACGATTGCTTCTGGCGCTGGCCATTGAGGCCAGGAGCCAGTGCCTGATCATCGCTGTGCGTGGGATTGCCGGTGTCATAGACCAATTTCAGACCAGGAACCGCCTCCAGCATGCGCAGCGTATACCACCAGCCCATGCCGCCATAATTGTTGCAGTTCTCGTGTACTGCGGTGATGCCGTGATCGGCGAACAGCGCCACCAATTCGCGCAGACGACGGAAACGTTCCGCTTCCATCTGATCGTCGTAAATTTTCCCGTCCGCATCTTTGCGCACCGCAAAGCTCATGATGCGGATGAGCTTGGTCTGCAGGCGCTCCATACGCACCAGCCCGCTGGGCTTCAACCCACGAAGAATCGAAGGGCTTATCAATCTTTTTAGCCCAGTTCGCGATGGCGGAACCGAAGCAATTCACCTGAACCCCGCCATCAGCGAGCACGGGCACTGCCGCCTCGAATTCCGCGTCGGGAATGTCGTGCAGTTGGCGCTACCGCAGCACCGCAGTTCAATATGCGCCCAGCCCAGCTCACGTGTGGCCTTGATTGGGGTGGCGATATCGGCGCCGGATTCGTCATAAGATCCGGTCAGATACATGGCAGGTTCTCAGGGCGAACGAAACGTCGGCCCGACCACAGAGGCGCTATGCCTCTGTGGTCGAAGAGCTTACAACAGGTTGGCGGCGATGTAGTCGTAGGACTGCTTGAGCGACACGAAAGGATCGCCCGGGCAGGTGTCCTGCTCGACGATATACCATTCGGTACCGGATTTCTCGGCCGCGGCGCAGATGCGCTTGAAGTCGAGATTACCATTGCCGATCTCGCAGATCTTGCCGCCCTTGCCGTCATCGTGGACGCCGTAGTCCTTGAGATGGAGCAGGGGCAGACGGTGGTTGAGGCGCTGGCACCAGGCCACCGGATCGCCGCCGCCGGCCTGGACCCAGTAGGTATCGATTTCGCCCTGCAGATTGCGCGGATCGGTTTCATCATAGAGCACGTCCATGATGGTGCGGCCTTCAAACTTCTTGTATTCCACCGCGTGGTTGTGGTAGGTCAGCACTTGGCCTGCGGCACGCATGGTCGCGCCGGCCTGGTCGAGCGCTTGGGCTAGAGCCTGCGCCTCGGCCAAGGACGTGATCGGCTGATGCGGATGCGGATAGGCGGTATATTTGGTGCCGAGCTTGCCGAGACGGTCGATGACCTTCTGGGTTTCTTCGACAATCGATTTGCCGCCTTCATGCGTGGCGCAAATCGTCAGGCCTTCGCCCTTCACGATGCGGACAATTTCATCCTCGGGAATGGGGCCAACGCCGCTGATCTGCACGGCCGCATAGCCGATCGCCTTGACCTTCTTCATTGATTCCGCGAAGACCGCGGCTTCTTTGCAGAATTCACGGATGGTATAGCACTGGGCGGCAACTTGGGATTTCTTCATATGAGCTTCAGGTTTCGGTTTCGGTTTCGGGTTTCGGGTTTCGGGTTTCGGGGTTCAGCTGCCGTAGGACTTGGCGAAATCGTCGCCGGACGCGGCCGGCGCCACGGTCTTCTTCTCGGACTTCGAGCCGGCGATGAGCTTCTTCAGTTCCGCTTCATAGACCGCGCCATCCAAGGGCACTTGCACGGTCTTGTCGAGCAGGCTCGACAGGATCATGGCGTTGCCCAGTTCCACGGAGTGAATGCCATCAACACCGGGCGCGCGCAGTTCACCGCCATCGAGGATGACATCAATAAAGTCTTGCAGGATCTCGACGTGCTGACCACCGGAGCCGTGGACGGGAACGTCGACATTCCAGGTTTCCGGACGGCCAAAGCCCTTGTCCGTGGTGCGGCTGAACTCGGTCATCGGCACCACGTTACGGGTCCAGGTGATCTTGCCGTGTTCGATGACGACGCGACCGCGCTCCGCGGCCACTTCCAGCCGGTTGGTGCCAGGCGCTTCACCAGTGGTGGTGATGAACACGCCG
>CAYQAQ010000152.1:0-7096 GCA_964415495.1 uncultured candidatus Brocadiaceae bacterium
AGCCGTCCAAACAACCTTACCCCGGTGTCAACTTTTCGGGGGGAAGATCAGTTCTGGGACTGGTCCTCATTATTCACTTTTATTCACTGCATTGAAGACGGACGGACATTCCCGATGGGAAGCTGCATGAAGAATAAAGAACAGGGACGCGCTAAAGCAATAAAGCGCCCGATGGAGTCCTCCATCGGGCGCTCGCTAATTGGACTGCCTATGAGGTCGCTTCTGTTACTTCAAGAACGTACGGCGTGAATCGCCAGTAGTAAGGTTGAAGTTGCGATTCGCTGCGGCCGGAGGCGATCCAGCCACACCGTCCGAATCATTTCTGTAAATAGTATCGACAGCGTTCCCCACGGAACCGTCCGCACCTGACCCGACAGAGTCTGGATTCTCAGTCAGACCAATGGTAGCTTCAACCGGGTCAGCCCCAATAGCAAGAGTAAGTCCATTACCCTCTCTGGCGGAAAGCGTGCGAGTGCTACTATCCGCAGTACAAACAACCACTTTATCGCGGTGGAGGTTCAGACGGTCACCCAAAACGATTCGAAAGGATGCTGAATCAGGTGGAGCTGACCAATCATATGCCCACGCGATTACTTTATCATCTGTCCAGGCATCGAAGCTGGCATGACCAAGCGGAAGGGCGACAGTATTGGGGGCGTCCGCAGTCTGACCTCGGCCTTTAAAGATGCCATTGGGAAGACCAACTGCATGCGCTAGCACTTGAAAGCTTTCGTAAGCCACCGTCCTCGCAGTAGTTGCGTTTAGTGGGTCCACGTTTCTGTCGGCCCATGTCGTTGCAACGACGGGAAATTGGCCTTCGGAATCGATGGAATAGGCGAGCATCGCCGTCACGATCTGCTTCTGATTATTTGCATTCGCCGTCATATTAGCGCGACCGCGCACCATCGTTACCGCCGGCAATAGCAGGCCAGCGAGAATGGCGATGATCGAGATCACCACCAGCAGTTCGATCAGGGTGAAGCCCTGACGGGGTTTATGAATAGACATGAGACGCCTCCTTGGAATGGAATGGGCGTGGATGGATCCCGGCCGGAGGGGATAGAATGGGATGGCCGGTTGCCGTAAAGATAGTCATCGGGGCAGTTCAATCAAAGGAAGGATGGATTGGACGTGCCTACTCAGGGTGAGTGTATCAATCGGAAGCAACGCTCGGAACAGGAGCGCAGAAATTAGGGAATGCGAGGGTTTCTCGGGGAGAGTGGAAGGAACGGCGGGTTTCCACCGGAAAACGACCGTTAGCAGACTCTCGGTGCACCACTTGAACTGATACGCCTGCCACAGCGCTCGCCTCGCATGTGACCGCCCCCCTCGCCCGGTCCCACCATAGAGTCTGATCTGTGATCGCCGGGCGGAAACGCTACCAGATGTCGCCACGCACGGGGTGCCGTTGCCCGTCACCGATCTCGCGGCGACCCAGCGTGATGTCGAGGGCGCGACGACGATCAGCGAGGTGGGCTCGGTGCGCATGCCGAGTCGCATCGCCAAGGCGAATCCGCTGGCCTCGGATGGGGCAGGGCTGATCGCTACCGCGTGGAGGCGGGGGTCGGCGTCGGTGCTACCAGCCAGGTCCTGGCAGTGACCGACCATGTGTTCGATCGCTAAGTCGCGGTGAAGTTCCTGCATGGGGCCAAGGCCGAGCGCGCTGCGTCGCATCATTGCTGCCGGTGAAACCGGAGTGATTGCCGAGGTGCTGCCGGCTCTGGTCGCCGGAAGCGCCCGTCTGCGCCCCCGTATAGTCGGAT
Source organism: uncultured candidatus Brocadiaceae bacterium (assembly GCA_964415495.1). Taxonomy (GTDB): domain Bacteria; phylum Planctomycetota; class UBA11346; order UBA11346; family UBA11346; genus CAYQAQ01. The sequence goes on from CAYQAQ010000152.1 coordinate 1,764, forward strand.
TGGGGAACAGCGCCGTCGCTCGCGCGCTGTCTGTCCCCGATGGCGATGGCGCGTCGCCCGACCTTCTGGCGCTTCGGCAGCGCTGGCTGGCGGACGAACGCGGCACCGATGCCAACGCCGCGGAGGCCCTCGTGCGCTTGCGTCAATGGCAAGAAATGGTCGATTCCTTGCCGCAGGTCATCGATCGATGCGCTGAAGCGCTCATTCACCTCGGGCGGACTGACGAGGCATATGCTCGCTTCGTCCATCGTCCCTTCCAAGCGGGCTATGCCCTAATGGCCATGGGACGCTACGAGGATATCCTCGCCCAACCGCCGCCGCCGCCGTGGTTGTTGGGCCGCGTGCAATTCTATTGGTGGCGTGAGCCGGCATTGGCGCCGAGGGGCGATTCGCCACCGCCGTGCGCATCCTGCTTGGCCAAGCGCAAACCGGGTTGGCCGCAGCGCAGGGCGATGACCGCATCCGTTACCTGGTGGATCTGGGTCGCGAAGACGAAGTGGCGCTCACTGAGCGCGGCGTTGAAGCTGCACGTGCTTTTGTTTTGTGGCCGGAATGGCCAGCCGAAATAGCGGCGTATCTGGACTCCTACTCCGGCCTCGCTGGCGTCAACGCGCGTTGGCGGCGAACCCGCCTTGATGGCCTTGCTCAGGGATACGGCGCCCACGTCACATCATTGATCAGGCGGCTGACAGTCGTGGTGGCGCGGCCATCGCTGAAGGCGCGCTCGAGGGCAGCGTAGCGTTGGCGCAGCGCATCAATGCGCCGCCCTTGATCGATGGTCGGGGTGTCGCCCGCTGCCGCGGCCAGCTCACGCAAGTCACGCTGGATGACATCTAGCTCTTCGCGCGCGATAATGCGTTCACTGATGCCAAGCAGCGCCTGATGAATGCCCCACGCCCCTTCGCGACGGTGAGCCCCCTGGCTGGCGTCTCGACCTTGGCAGGAAAAGACCACGGCCACTTGGTCGGCCCGGCTGAACGCGCCGGGCGATGTCGCCAGCAGATCGAGATTGGCGAGGTATCCGAAGCCCGTGGCGGGACACACGGCGAGATCGACGGCACGCAGGCGGGCGAGCCACGCATCACGCGATTCGCCGGGGCGTTGCTCGCTGCGTTGGGTCGCTCCGCCGAGATACGGCCGTAAAATTTCATCAGCTCCCTGCGGCCAACCGGGGGTCCACAGGGTAAATGGCGGCGGATTGCGCAAGCCGGGGAAGGCGCCGCCATTGTGGTCTTCGACGTAGAGCGCCACGGCCTCGCCCATCCGCAGCAGGCGTACCCGGCAGATTTCATCCGTATGGTCGGGGCGGATGCTTCGCGCGAGGCTGAACAGCAGGCCTGCCAACGTGATCACCACCACCAGGATCAGGAGGACGCGCAGCGCTTGGCTCATGACGAATGTGGACCGAGGTCAGCCGCGACCAGATCGGCCAGTGCCGTGGTATCGGCGACATCGGCGATGCCGTGCACGGGCAGCCCGACCCGCTGCATGCCAGCGGCTGTTTCCGGACCGATGGCGTAGCAGCGGCAACCGGCGGCCAACAGCGCCGACACCTGCGCGGCAGGGACGGCGGCGATGAATCGCTCAGCGGTGGCGGCAGAAGCGAAGGTCGCGGCATCCAGACGTTCGACGCATTCGATCGCGGGCTGTTCCAGCGCAACCGTGCGGTACACGGTGACCGTGGTGACCTGCCAACCGGCGGCGCGCAAGCGCGCCGCCAGGATCGCTCGCGCATTGTCGGCTTGCGGCAGCACGACGTGCGTTGGCTGACTGCGCGCGAGCTGGCTGTGGCTGATTAAAGCATCGGCCAAGCTGTCCGCCGTGCCGGCCGGCGCGATCACATCCGCGTGCAGGCCGCAGCGTTCGAGCGCTGCCGCCGTCGCCGTGCCGACGGCGGCGAGGGATGTGCCCGCGAGCTGACGGGCGTCATGATCGCGCGCGCGCAGCTGACGCCACCAGGCTTCGACCGCATTGACCGAGGTGAACGCCCACCAGCCAGCCGTCGCATCGGCCAGCGCGTTCTGCAGCGGCTGCCACGATTCTGGTTCTGCGAAGCGGGCAAGGGGCAGTTCCACGACCTCGGCTCCGAGTGCATCCAGACGCGAGGCCAAGCCGGATGCCTGAGCCCGCGCGCGCGTGACCAGCACGCGGCGGCCGCTGAGGCGTCGATTGTCGAACCAGCGGATGCGCTCGCGGTACGCGCACACGTCGCCAATCACCGTGATCGCTGGCGCGCCGAGACCGTCAGTAGCGGCGCGCGCCGCGATGTCCGCCACGGTGGCGGTGCAGGTGCGTTGCCGTCCGTAAGTACCCCATTGAATCACGCAGGCCGGCGTGGTCGGGGCGCGGCCATGGCGAATCAGTGCCGCGGTGAGATCGCCCAATTTTTGCATGCCCATGTAGAGCACGATGGTTTCGATGTGGGCGAGGGCGCGCCAATGGTCTTCGTCATCGGCGCCGGGACGGCGATGGCCGGTGGCGAAGACCACTGCCGACGACTTGGCACGATGGGTAATCGGAATGCCGGCGTAAGCGGGCACGGCGATGCCGCTGGTGACGCCGGGTACCACCGTAAAGGGCACGCCGGCGGCCGCGAGAAAATCCGCTTCTTCGCCGCCGCGACCGAACAAGAACGGATCGCCGCCTTTCAAGCGGACGACGCAGCGGAACCGCTGCGCCGATGCGACTAGACGCGTATTGATCTCATCCTGCGATACCGATCCGGCGTAGCCACGCTTGCCGACGTCGATGCGGGTCGCCGTCGCCGGTGCGCGCGCCAGAATATCAGGGCTCACCAAGTAATCATGCACGACGCAATCGCAGCTCGCGAGCAATTCCGCAGCACGCAACGTCAGCAACCCAGGATCGCCGGGGCCGGCGCCGACGAGATGGACGGTTCCCATTGCCGCGTCCGGGGTCATGGCGTGGGTTCTGCCCACGTGCGAAACGTAGCAGTCGCAACGCGCAGCCGGTGCGGCGGTGCGCACCCGCACCCGGCGACGCAGGACGCAGGGCGCAGGACGCAGTACTGCCTAACCATTCATTTCCCGTGGCAATGCTTGAACGCCAACCCCGATCCGCAGGGGCACGGATCATCTGGTGCTGGCTGGCGTTTGTCGGCGGCGAAGGCAGCGGCACCCAAGGTCGCGGGGACGCTTGCGGCCACCGCTTGCCGGCCGCCGCTGCTCTCGCTGCGCGGCTGGAAGCCGCCCATGGCCAACGCGGCCGCGGGTCCGGTCTCATCATTCGGTGGTGCTTCGACCTGGATTTGCACGCGGAAGAACAGGCGCGCCACTTCCGAGGTAATCATGCCATGCATGGCCTGGAAGGCGCGGTAACCCTCTTCCTTGTAGCGCATGCGCGGATCCTTCTGCGCGTAGCCTTCCAGCCCGATGGCGTGGCGCAGATGGTCCATCATATAGAGATGGTCCTTCCAGCGGCGATCGATGATGTCGAGCAGGATGAATCGCAGCACAAAAGGGAAGGCCTCGGCCTGTTCCAACTTGCGTTGACCGATGGCACTCGTGACGCGGCTGAGCAAGAAGTCGCGACAGGCGTCGCCGCCATTGCGGATCGGCAGTTCCTCGACCGTTGGCGCGGGCAGATTGACGGCCTTGCCGTATTCATCGCAAATGCGCTGAGCGAGGTCGCGGCCGCGAATGCCATCGGCCGCGGCGGTCTGCACCAATTCGTCGAGGTAGTCGCGATAGAGGTGGACGACGTGCTCTTCGAGATCCTTGCCTTCCAGGATTTTTTGGCGGCGACCATAGACCACGGTGCGCTGCTGATTGGCAACCTGATCGTATTCGAGTAGATTTTTGCGGATGCCGTAATGGTATTCTTCGACGCGCTTCTGCGCTTTTTCGACCGCGCGACTGACCATGCCGGATTCGATGGGGATGCCATCCTTCAGGCCCATCTTGCGCATCAGTGACGACATCGCGGGGCCTGCGAAGCGCTTCATCAGGTCGTCATCGAGCGACAGGTAGAAACGGGATGAACCCGGATCGCCCTGGCGACCGGAACGACCGCGCAGCTGATTGTCGATGCGGCGGCTGTCATGGCGTTCAGTGCCGATGATGCGCAGGCCGCCGATTTGACGCACATCGACGAAGCCAGACTCGATGAACGCCGATGGCAGCACCAAGGTGGGATAGCCTTGCTGTTTGCGGTGCGCATTGATCGCATCGAGCTTGGCGGCCACGGTCTTGCCAGCGAGCTTGGTCACTTCGGCTTCGGGTAGTGTGCGCTTGGCCCACAGATCGACGCAGGCCTCGTCCAATTCGGGACTGTCGGCGTTGAGGCGCTTGGGGATCAGTTCGTGGCGTTTCCAGTGTTCGATCGCCGCTTTGAGGGGAGACTTGCCGAGCACGATGTCGGTGCCACGGCCGGCCATATTCGTGGCAATAGTCACTGCGCCGAATTGTCCGGCTTTGGCGACGATTTCCGCTTCACGCAGATGCTGGCGCGCATTGAGCACATTGTGCGGCACGCCCTTGCGCGTGAACAGTTCCGACAAGCGTTCCGAGACATCGACTGAGATGGTGCCGATCAGCATCGGCTGACCGAGTGCATGCAGGTCTTCGACTTCGCTGAGGATGCCTTCGAACTTTTCCTTTTCGCTGCCGAAAATCAGATCGGGCAGGTCATTACGCACCACGGGCCGATTGGGCGGAATCGCGACCACGTCCAGCTTGTAGATGGCGTTGAACTCATGCGCTTCGGTGACCGCCGTACCGGTCATGCCGGCAAGCTTGTCGTAGAGTCGGAAGAAGTTCTGCAGCGTGATGGTGGCGTAGGTCTGGGTTTCGTCCTCGATCGCCACGCCTTCTTTGGCTTCGATCGCCTGATGCAAACCGTCCGACCAGCGTCGACCGGCGAGGACGCGGCCGGTATGCTCGTCGACGATTTGCACCTTGCCGCCCACGACCAAGTATTCCTTATCCTTGTGGAATAAATGGTGGGCCTTGAGCGCGTTGTCGAGGTAATGCGGCAGATGCATGGCGCCGGCGTCGTACAGATTCTCGACCCCGAAGAACTTCGCGGCCTTGTCGATGCCATCATCTTTGAACGTGATGTGGCGGTCTTTGATATCGACTTCGAAATCGACGTCTTTTTCCAGCTTGCGCGCGACTTCATCCGATTGGATGTAGAACTCCTTCTTGCGCTCAGCCGGGCCAGAGATGATCAGTGGCACGCGGGCTTCGTCGATCAGCACCGAGTCGACTTCGTCGACCACCGCGAAGCTGCGCCGGGTCTGCACCTGGCTGTCGATTTCACGCGCGAGATTATCGCGCAGATAGTCGAAACCGAATTCGTTGTTGGTACCGTAG
>CAYQAQ010000153.1:0-7080 GCA_964415495.1 uncultured candidatus Brocadiaceae bacterium
ACCTGCCAGCGCGTCACCGGTGCCGTGCAGGTCAATTCCAGCAATGGGCGATCCGCGGTGAGCGTCGCGCTGGTTATCGGCTGTTCTCGTTGCCATTCCACCGCCACCGTTGCCGTGATCAGCGGCAGGCACACCAGCAGGCCGAGCCCCAGGCGCCAGCCGGCCGAGCGGGTCAGCGCCGCGGTGGTCATTGCAAAGCGCTGGCAATCAAGCGGACATTGGCGCGAAACATCGCGAGGTACCCATCGGCGGCGGGATCCTTGGCATCGGGCCCGTCGAGATACAGCGAGCCCGCGACCACCACGCCAGCTTCATGCGCGACGCGATCGATCAGCGCACCGGACTTGGCATGCTCGCGGAAAATTGCTGGAATCTGCTGCGTGCGAATGGTGCGCACGATTTCCACCAGATCACGTGCCGAGGCCTGACGATCTTCCAGGCTGTTGCCGATACCGACCACGGTGAAGCCGTAGTCGCGCGCAAAATAGGCCAGGGCATCGTGACTGGTGATGATGGCCCGCCGGCGCAGGGGTATCGCGCTCAGCGTGGCTTCGGCCCACTGGTGTGCGGCGATGATTTCGGAACTCAGCGTGCGGGCGTTGGCGGCGTAGAGGTCGGCACCAGCGGGATCGACGGCCGTCAATCCGCTGCGGATGGCATCGACATAGTGCATGCCTTCGACCAGCGAATGGAAGGCATGTGGATCCAGCGCATCAGCGGCCGCCAGAGTGCCGCCGCGATCGTCGCGGCACCGGCTGCCCGCAGCCAAAGGCAGGGGGGCGATGCCAGCCGCAGCGACGATGACGCGGGCGCGGCTCTGTGAACGCGCGAGCAAGGCATCGAACCAGCCTTCATACCCCAAGCCATTGATGACGATGGCATCGGCATCGACCAAGCGACGCGCATCATCGGGAGTGGGACGATAGTGGTGTGTATCACCGCCGGGCGGGACTAGGCAGGTGGTGATGATGCGTTCGCCACCGATGCGGCGGGTGAGATCATCGAGCACCGCATTGGCGGTCACGACCACGGTGCGCTCCGCAGCCGCGAGCAGACTCGCGCTGGCGCTCACCAGCGTGAGCAGCGTGATAAGGATGACGATGCGGCGCACGCGTGTGTCTCTACTGAGAGGGTGTTCTCAGTAAAGCGACGGGGTTTGCGGGCCAATGAGGATGGTCTGGGCAGGTGCCGCTTGTTCGGCCCAGGTAACGGCTTCCAGCATCAGCACCGATCCATCGCCGCCATAGCGACCGCGCACCTGCCCCTGGAGTGCGATCCATGCTCCTGTGGGCGGGAGTTCACCGTCCAGAATCGCCAGGACGGCGACCGGCGTCGCATCGGCCGCGCAGCACATCATGCGGAACTGGTAGAGCAGCACCAGCCCCGATTGCTGCCACGGACCTGGCGGCAGCACCACGTCATCCGGGGCTCGACTGATGCGGCCGCTGGTGCTGAGCGTTTGTCCCACCTGCGCACTGCGCAGGACCTCGTCGAGGGGCAGGGTTCCGCGATCGGTGTCGTCCTCTTGCGGATGCAGCGGCGCTGACGCGGTCAGCGCGTGGGCCAATTGCGTCCATACCGATGGCGACAAGGTCCGCTCCGCCCACGAACCGCCACCGCCCAGGCGCAGCAGCAGGATCAACGGCAGGGCATGGACCAGCAGGCTGAGGCGATCGCCGCGCTGGCCATGTGACGGTTTGGCCAGCACCAACAGCACCAGCATGGAAACGGCTGCTGCCGCCGCGATCTGCCGTTGCAAGGGTGCCGCCAAGGCGGTGGTCGCGCCGCTGCCGACGGCCGTGATCAGATATGCCGTCCACAAACCGGCCGCCAGGATGGTGACGCCGTTCATAGCCACAGCCCCATCAGCGCGGCGAAGGCCCAGGTGAAGACCGTCGCCCCGATGGTCAGGCGCACGATCATACGGGTGGTGAACACCGTGCGCCACGCCAGCAGCAGTTTGATATCGATGACCGGACCGATGACCAAAAAGGCCAGCAAGCTGGCACGCGGTACGCCGGGCAGCGACGCCGCCACGAAGGCATCGGCTTCCGCACACAGGGAGGCCGCCACCGCGCCGCCCATCAGGGCCGGAATGCCAAACAGCGGATGGCCACCGAGCGCAGCGATGCGCGCGTGATCAACCGTCGCCACCAACAGCGATGCTGCGATGACGCCGAGCACAAACGGCCCGGCGACGTCGATGGTATGGCGCAACGCATCAGTGGGCAGCGTGCTCCACGCTGGTCGCGTCGACCGCGCAGGAGCGACCGCGCGTACCGCGTTCCCCGTCACGCTCGGTTGCATGGCGAGCCGCACCGGTTGTGCGCCGCGCAATGCTCGCCCCACATCCACCGCCACCGTCGTCGGCACCATGCCCGGCTGCAGGAAGGCGGCTTGGCGGCCGCGCGCCACCCACCAGCCCAGACCCAAGCCCAACACCACGCCGCCCAAGGCCCGGGCCAGCGCCATGCTGCCATCGAAGGCGATCCACGTCGTGGCGATCACGATCGGATTCAAGATTGGCCCTGCCGCCAGCCAAGCGACCGCCGCGCGCAAGGGCAGGCCGCGTGCCAACAGGCCGCGAATCACCGGCACCACGCCGCATTCGCAGATCGGCACCAGCGGCGAACACGCTACCGCAGCCGGCACCGTCCAGCGGCCCAAACGACGTGCGAGGCGCGGCAGGGCATCATCGCCCAGCAGCCGCTCCATCACCGCCGCCAAGGTGGCACCGAGCAGCAGCCACGGCAGCGCTTCAATCAACAACGCATGAAAAATGGTGGCGACCGTTGCTTGCCACGGCGACAGCTCGCCGACCCCGAGGAATAATCCGAGCACGATCGCGGCTACCACCGCCACCACCGTCCCCGCATCGCGTGGCGGGTGGCGGATCAGCACCGGGTCAAGCGTGGTCACGATTCCACGCCACGCAGTCGGCGTAGCGCACGCCGCTGCCGCCGAAGAGATCGAGCGCAGATCCAAACGTCAGATCGACGCGACCGCGGCTACGGCGTTCGACCAGCGCCAGATCGGACAAAGCACGGCCACCGCCAGCGTACACGCAAGGAATCGGCGACCATTGGCCCAAACGTTCGACCAGCGCTTCGTCGATGCCACGGCAGAGACCTTCGACATCGGCGGCGTGAATCAGAAACTCGCTGCAGTCAGCAGCCACAGTGGCGAGAAATTCCGCCGTAATAGTGATGTCGGTGACGTGCTGCCAGCGGTCGATGGCGATATGCCAGGCGCCATCGCGCACGCGGCAGCTGAGGTCCACCACCACGCGCTCGCGACCGATGCGCTCACGCAACGCGCGCAGCCGTTCCGGCGCAAAGCAACCCGCGGGGAAGAGCCATGAGGTGACGATGACTTTCTCGGCTCCGGCCGCGATCCACTGCGCGGCATTGTCGCCGGTGATGCCGCCACCCACGTGCAGTCCATCGGGCCATGCCGCCAACGCCGCGCGGGCGGCATCGTCATTGCCGGGCCCCAGTTTGATCACGTGGCCGCCGGTCAAGCCGTCGGCGCGATAGCGCGCCGCGAAGTGCTCGGCGCCCTGGTCAGCGACGAAATTGGTGCGTAACCCAGTACCGGAGTCCAGCAGCGAGCCGCCGACGATCTGCTTGACCCGGCCCCCGTGAAGGTCGATACACGGGCGGAAGCACGTCATGGGCGAACCGTACGGGGGTGGGCTCAGTGCGCAACCCTCGCCGTTTGGCCGCGGCATTTCCCGGTTGCCACGGGGTGCGTCGACCGTCAACATGCCGCCCCTGGAGAATCTATGCGTTTCTGCGTTCCCGCCTTGTTGTGCCTGTCCTGTTTTGCCGTTGGCGCTGAGGAAACCGCCCCTGCTGCGGATGCCGCGCCCGCCACGGACGAAGCACCTCCTGCCGAGAACGCACTGATGCTCGACGCGAGCTACGCCATCGGTCGCGACATCGGCGACAAGGTCGGCGGCGTGGTCACTGAATACGATCTCAATCGCGAGCGTTTCCTGGCGGGCTTGGAATCCTCGCTTGCCGGTGCCGAACCCGAGATGTCCCCTGAACGTATGCAAGAAGTCCTCATGGCCTTCCAGCAGTTCCAGATGCAGAAGCAGCAGCAGAAGGCCGCCGCGGAAGCCGCCGCCGCGCCGCAGCTCTTGGCCAAGAATGCCGAGTGGCTGGCCGAGAACGCCAAAACGGACGGCGTCATCCAACTGCCGTCCGGTTTGCAGTATCAAGTCTTGGCCAGCGGTCCGGCCGACGGCACGAGCCCGACCGACGGCACCAGGGTCGAATGTCATTACACCGGCACCAAGCTCGATGGCACCGTCTTCGACAGTTCGGTGCAGCGCGGCCAGCCGGCGCAGTTCGCGGTCGGTCAGCTGATTGCAGGTTGGAATGAAGCCCTGCCGATGATGAAGCCGGGCGACAAGTGGAAGTTGTTCATCCCCAGCAATCTCGCCTACGGCGAAAACGCGCCGCCGACCATTGGCGCCAACCAGATCCTGATTTTCGAACTGGAACTGCTGCGCGTCTTGAACTGATCAGCCCCGTTGAGCACAGCGAACCGGACCCATTCAGCCGAGGGTGGATTTCTACGGCGCACGACCTAAAACTGGTCCATGCGCGTCCTCGTCGTCAGTGGTCATCCGGAACCTGGTCAAGCCACGGCGGCAGCGCTGATCGCTCTGCTCGCGGCTGGCGGTTCGGAGGTCGAACAATCGGCCGAATCGACGGTGATTGGCCGTCTCGATAGCGAGGCCTTCGATGGCGTCGTGCTCGCGCCGACCTGTCGCTTGAGCGAAAACGATGTGCTTTCGCTCGAAGACCACGTGCGGGCGGGTGGCGGTCTGGTTGGCGTCGGTGCCCCGGGGTCGACCACGGGCCATTATCACCTTTTAGCAGGTTTGCTTGGGTGCCGCGTGCGCGAGCATCGGCCGGCCTTGGATCTGCGCGTGCAGGTGAGTGATCACGGCCATCCTTTGGCGCGCCGGCTGCGTGACTTCGTCATCCACGATGAACTGACGCTCAGTGAAAAATCGGTTGATAGCCACGCCTTCCTGGTGGCGTGGTACGCCGGACAGCCCTTGCCGATGGCGCACACGCGTCGTGAAGGCGACGGCCGCGTGGTGTGCCTCGGCGTCGGCCGCACGGCGAAGTCGCTCGACCATCCGGAATGGCAGGCGCTGCTGCGCCGCTCCGTGCGCTATGCCTGCGGCGAGGACTGGTCGGCGCAGCCCTTGCGCGCCACCATCATCGGCTACGGCGGATCCTTCAATACCGGTCGCTTGCACGCCGAATCGCTGGCGCGCTTGGGCGTACCGACGGTGGCGGTATGCGATCGTGACGCCAAGCGTCTCGCGGCGGCCAAAGCCGAACTCGGCGATCATGTGCGCGTGTCTACGCAGCACGACGCCATTCTCAGCGACGCCGTCAGTGAAATCGGCGTCATTTGCACGCCGCACGAAACGCATGCTCGTTTAGCCGAACGGGTGTTGGCGAGTGGTCGCCACGTCGTGATCGAAAAACCTTTCGCCCTGACTTTGACCGAAGCTGATGCCGTGCTGGCTGCGGCCGACAAGGCCGGGCGCATCGCCACCGCTTTCCATCATCGCCGCTGGGACGGCGATTACCGCGCCATCAAAACGGCGGTGGCCGCGGGTACCATCGGCGAGGTCTACCACATCGAATGCTTCTTCGGCGGCTACGGCGAACCACGCGTCGATTGGTGGCGTAGCGACCGTACTATTTCTGGCGGACTGTTTTACGATTTCGGCCCGCATTTCATCGACTGGGTCGTCGATCTGATGGGCGCGCCGGTCACCGCGGTTGCCGGCACTGCGCACAAACGTCACTGGCATCAGGTCAGCAACGAGGACCACCTCGATTGCCAACTCCGCTTCCCCGGTGGCCGCACCGCCGCCATTGAAGTATCGACTTTGGCGGCAGCGCCGCGCAGCCGCTTCCGCATTCTCGGCACCAAAGGGGCGCTGGAGCAGGTCACCGCTGAACCCAGCGAAGGGATCCGCCTGACCACCGTCACCAACGGTCGCCGGGTCGTCAGCGTGTTGCCCTGCCACGCCACCGACGGCGACGGTTTCTATCGCAACCTGATCGACCACCTGCAGCTCGGCGAACCCCTCGCGGTGCCTCCGGCCGTCGCGCGTACGGTGACGGCGGTCCTCGACCTTGCGGGTGCTTCGGCGCGCCAGGGCGGGGATTTTATTTTGGTGTAGAGAGTCGAAGTCCGGAAGTCCGGAAGTCTCGTGTGCGAGGGAAAAGGTCGAGAATGAGATCTTGAGCGATCCTCCCCAAAACCAGACATGGCTTCACTACCTACCGACTTCCGGACTTCCGGACTTCCGGACTCCGACTCGGACTTCCGGACTCGCAATCACAACCCCGCCGTCGCCTTGCGAATCGTCTGCGTACCTTTGACGTCGCCGAGTTTTTCACGCAGAATCGCGGCTTCTTCCAGGATCGTCTTGGCGTCGTTGTTGCGCCCGAGCTGCACCTGCGCATTGCCCAAGCCAACCAACGCCGTGGCGAGATTGCGCTCGTCGTTGGCGTTGCGGTAGTGCTCGACTGCGCGTTGGAAGTGACCCAGGGCGTCCGCGCTGGCGCCGAGTTGCAGTTCGGTTTGCCCGAGATGCCGCAGGCAGCGGCCGATGCGTTCGTGGTCGTTGATCTGTTCGGCACGCAGCAAGGCTTGGGTTAGCGACGAGATCGCTTCACCGTGATCACCCAGACGCGCCAGCAACAGACCTTGGCGCAGGCGATGATCCGCGAGATCGACGTCGTTCATCACGGCGCTGCAATCGCTGAGCAACCGGGTTTGCAGGCTGACCGCCGTTTCCCAATCTTCTTGGTTAAGCGCCTCGTCGAGCATTTCCTGCAAGGCTTTGCGTTGCGCAGCGACGTCACCACCCTGGCCAAGGACATCGGCGCGGCGCATGCGTGCGGCCTGGGCGCGCTCGGGATCACCAGCCTCAGCATGCAGGTCGGCCAGCACCGCCAGAATGCGCGCACCGAGGCCGCGTGAGCCGAGTTCATCGCACAGCGCCAGCGCCTGTTCGAGTTCGCTGAGCGCGCC
>CAYQAQ010000154.1:0-5277 GCA_964415495.1 uncultured candidatus Brocadiaceae bacterium
CGCCCTGCTCGATGGCAGTGCGCGGGCGATGGAGCAAGGCCTTGCGGTGCCGCGCGATCTGGCTGATCTCCTCAAGGGTGTAGCCCTGGTCACCGCTTTGCTGGGCACGGCGTGGGTCGCCCACGCGCGCCGACGGCGCATCGTGGAGGACGCCACGTGAGCACGCTGCTCATCGCCGCCGCCATCGTTCAGCAGACGCTGACCGGCGCCATCCCGCTCGCCATTGCCGGCAGCGGGGAATTGCTCGCTCAACGCGCGGGCGTGATCAATGTCGGTATCGAGGGCCTGATGCTCACCGGGTGCATCGCCGGCTTCGCAGTCGCCGTGCTGACCGGAAATCCCTGGTTAGCCGTCGTGGCCGCGGTGGGTGCTGGCGCTGTTCTCGCGTTGATTTTCGCCGCCATCACCATCTGCGCTCGCGTCGACCAGATTGTCACGGGCATGGCGATCAATTTGATCGCCGTTGGTGCCTCGGGCACCATCTGGGAAACCCTGCAGGCACGTGGCCATTTCAGCCTCGATCCCGACGTCGGCTTCGAACCGGTGGGCTCGGGTATGCTGGCGCACTATGGCTTGCTCTGGGTGGCGGTGGCCTTGCTCGCCAGCACCGCCTGGATTTTGCACCGCAGCCGCGCCGGCGTGATCATCGCCGCCATTGGCGATGCCCCGGACGCTGCTGCTGCCCATGGCATCGCTGTCCGTCGCTGGCGTGTCGGCCTGGTCGTGCTCGCCGGTGCTCTCGCTGGTCTGGCCGGCGCATTTCTCAGTATCATGCGCACGCACGGTTTCGTTCCCGAAATGACCGGCGGCCAAGGCTTCCTGGTGTTGGCGCTGGTGATCTTCGGCCACTGGACTGCGCTCGGCTTAACCGTGGGCTGCGTGCTTTTCGGGGCTATCGACGCCGTCCAGCAGCACTGCCAAGCCGCAGGCTGGACCGAGGTCGTGCCATTTCAGGTCTTCACCGCCTTGCCCTATCTCGTCGCGCTCGGCGCATTGACCCTGCACCTGGGTCGCAACCCGGGCCCACTGATGCTCAATCAGCCATGGCCAACGCAGCGCTGAAGGCAGACATTCGTTAGCGTGACGGGAATGCCTTCCTCACTATTGCTCGGGCTACGATCAAGAGTTCGTCAGCCCACACCGGTTCCGTCCCGGCGCCTGCCGATGAAGCGGCGCTTCATCGGCATTATCATCGCCAGGGCCTGCGCATTGTAGCCGATTCCTGGTTTCCGCGATGCCGACGTCTTCAGCGATGCGTTTCGCCGCCAGACCGGCAGCAGTCCCAGCGCCTATTTCGCCAGGAATCTGGCCACTGGCGACCTCAGCGATCAGCTCGACATCGGCAAGCCGGAGGCCCCCAAGGAACTCGCCGGACGTTGAGTAATCCGGCGGCTGGGACTGGACGGAGCCGTCCCGAATCCGTTCAATGGGTCCATGGACGTCCTAGCTCGCGCAAGTGCACAACTCAACGCCGTGATCCTGGGCAAGCCGCAGGCGATCCGCCTCGCGCTGACCTGTTTACTCGCTCGCGGACATCTGCTGATTGAAGACCTTCCTGGCGTCGGCAAGACCACGCTGGCGACGGCCTTGTCGCGCACCCTCGGGCTGCACTTGCGGCGCGTCCAGTTCACCAGCGATCTGCTGCCTGCCGATATTGTCGGCTCGGCCGTCTTCGATCGCGACAAACAACAGTTCGTCTTTCATCCGGGTCCGATCTTCAGTGAAGTCGTGCTCGCCGATGAAATCAACCGGGCAACGCCCAAAACGCAGAGCGCGTTGCTGGAAGCGATGGAAGAAGGCCAAGTCACCGTCGATGGTGAGACCCATCGCTTGCCGCGACCGTTCTTCGTCATCGCCACGCAGAATCCGGAGCGTCTGCTCGGCACCTTCCCCCTGCCGGAATCGCAACTCGATCGCTTCTTGATGCGCATTGATCTCGGGCATCCGGATCGTGCGTCCGAGCGCGCCATGCTCACGGCCGGCGATCGGCGTGGTGCGGCCAATGCCATGCAGGCCGTGCTTGATGCCACCAGCCTCTCCGCTTTGCAGGCCCAGGTCGATGCCGTGCATGTAGCCGATCCGGTGCGCGATTACCTACTCGATCTGCTGGCCCGCTCACGCGGCAGCAGTGGCAGCGGCTTGTCACCGCGTGCCGGTTTGGCGATGCAACAGGCGGCGCGCGCCTGGGCGGTGCTTGATGGCCGCGATCATGTTTTACCCGATGACATTCAGCAGACCGCGCCGTCGGTAATGGCACATCGCTTGCATGGCATCGGTGGACTCGGTGGCGATGGCCGCGCTGCCGCCGCCGAATTGGTGCGCAGCACCCCGGTACCGTGAGCGCCGCCGGCCGCATTCGTCTGCGTCCGGATCGCGCCTGCCTGCGGGTGTTGGTCGCCGTCGTCGCATTGGCCTTGGCGGCCGTGAATTATGAAAGCAACACCGCTTGGTTGATGGCGTGCTTGGTGGCGGCGATGGGACTGGTCTCGATCCTGGATACGCGCCGCAATATGCGCGGCGTCAGCCTGCGCCCGCAAACGATCGCACCGGTCTTCGCTGGCGATCCGATTTCAATTCCGGTCGACGTCGCCACCAGCGGGACGCCGACCTATGCCCTCAATCTGGTGGTCGGTCCCGGCCAGACCTCGACCATGAGCGTGGCAGCGGACGCGACCCAACAACTCTTGGTGCTGCACCCCGGTTTATCGCGGGGTCGGCATCGCCTGGCCGCGCCGGAATTGCGCAGCGGCTATCCCTTCGGTCTGGTGCAAGCGCGCCTGCGCAGTACCGGCACGGTAGAGGTTCTGGTGTATCCGCGACCGCTCGGTCGGGCTTTGGGCGACGCGACGACAGTCGGCGAGAGCACCGGCGACGGGCTGGGCGGACTCGATGGCGGCGACTTCGCCGGCCATCGCCGCTGGCAACCCGGCGATAATCAGCGTCGCGTCGACTGGCGCGCCCTCGCCCGCGGCCGGCCGCTGCTGGTCAAGCAGTTCGCAGGTTCCTCGGCGGAATGCGTGCTCGATTGGGATGCCACCGACGGCGATGAGGAAACTCGGCTCTCGCAGCTGGCGCGCTGGGTGATGGATGCCGATGCCATGGGCTGGCGCTACGGACTGCGCCTGCCGCGACGCCTGCTTGCTCCGGCCACCGGCGCAGGCCAGCGTCACCAGTGCTTGGAGGCCCTGGCGTTATTCGGGCAGGAGGCCGCATGACGGCGTTCCCCAGCGGAAAACCTTCGCGATGAGTGCACCGCGCATCGATGCGACCGTCATCGGCTTGCTGATTGCCGGCATCGGTATCGGCACGCTGATTCTGGGTTTGGATGTGCCGTTCTGGTTGTGGCCCGTGATGGCGTGGCTCGGTGCTTGGCGGTGGCGGCTGGCGCGGCAGCAGCGTGATCCGCCGCCGGTGCGTATCCGCACCGGTATCGGCCTCGCCTTGGCGGCGGCGCTGGTGATCACGGGCAACGTCGGCTTGGGGCTAGAAGCGGCGATCCCGCTCTTCATCGGTTTCTTGTGGCTTAAATTACTCGAACTGCGCAATAACGGCGACTTGCTGATGACTGCGGCCTTGGGCAGCTTTTTGGCCGGAGCCAGCGTGCTGCTCAATCAATCGCTGGATCAAGTCGGCTTGGCACTGCTGGCGATCTTGATCCTGTGGACCGCCGTGATCGCGGCGCATCGACCGCCGGAACAACGCGGCATTCGCCGCGCAGCTGGACAATCCCTGCGTCTGTTGGTGCAAGCGCTGCCCATCGCTGTGGTGCTCTTTCTGTTGTTGCCGCGACCGGCGGTCCGGCTGAATCTGCCGCAAGGCCAGGCGCAAACGGGCCTCAGTGATCACCTCCGACCCGGCATGGTCGCCCACCTGGCGAAAGATCAGAGCGTCGCCTTCCGCGTTACTTTTCCCGATGGCCAATTGCCGACCTTGACCGACTTGTATTGGCGCGGTCTGGTCCTGGCGGAAACCGATGGCGAAGGCTGGTATCGCGAAACGCGGCGACGCAATTGGGTCGGCTTCAGTCCACCGCCACGGCTGGTCAAACCAGGAGCCGATCCGAGTTTCCTGCAAGAAATTACCCTGCTCCCGCACGGCAATCATTGGCTCTTCGCCATGGATCCACCGAGCGCCGTGCTCGACGGAGCCGCCATCATCGGTCGCGGTACGGAACTGGTGCGCCCCCAGGCGATCAATAGTCCGGTAACCTACCGCGTCATTTCGCAGCCTGGTCGCGAACCGATCGACGGTGGTGATTCGACCTTGGCGCGGGCGCAACAGGTACCGGATGTGGTCGACCCGCGCGTGATGGCCTTGGCGGCAACGTGGCGTCGCACCACGCTGCAGCGCGGCGATGGCGTCGATACCATGACGGCGGTCGCCCAGGAGTGGTTCGCCGAGCAGGGCTTCACCTATAGCCTGGAACCCGGACGCATGGAGGGCGATCCCGTGGCGACGTTCTTGTTCGAGCGCCGCAACGGATTCTGCAGTCACTACGCCACCGCCTTCGCCTTGCTGGCACGACTGCAAGGCTATCCCGCCCGCATCATTCTCGGTTTTCGCGGGGGTGAATGGAATGAGCTCGGCAATTTTCTGACCGTGCGCAATGCGCATGCACACGCGTGGTGCGAAATCCATGACGCACGCACCGATTCCTGGCGGCGCTTCGATCCCACCGTCGGCGTGACGGCGGATCGCATCGAGCGCATTTCGCGTGATGGCGGAGCAGCCGAAGACCTCGACAACGATGGTTCGCTCTACGTGCGATCGACCCGCCAGCTGCGGCAATGGTGGGATTGGACCAATGCCGGCTGGCAGCGCTGGATGTTCCGCTATGATGCGGGATTGCAGTTGGACCTCGGTCGCAATATCGGAGTCGGCACCAGTGGCCGACTGGGGTTGCTCGGCGCGGCCATCGTCGGCGTCGCCTTCGCCTTCGCCGCTCTCGCGTTGTTATTGCGCTATCGTCCCCCGCCGGTCGATCCCGCGACCCGACTCTATCGGCGCTGGTGTGCGCGCTTGGCGGGTGCCGGATTGATCCGCGATCCCGCTGAAACCGCGCGCACCTTTGGGGCGCGGGCCAGCATTGCCGTGCCCACGCGGGCGGCGGAAATCGCGGCCGTCACCGCTGCTTTTGAACACGCTCGCTACCAACGCCATGACCCGCAGGCACTGGAGCAGCTCAGGACTGCCGTGCGTGGTGCGCATGCGGCCAAGTCCTCTGGTCAGCCAGCAGTGCCCCGCTTTGGAACGGAATCACGGCAAAAATCATTAGTA
>CAYQAQ010000154.1:5287-7038 GCA_964415495.1 uncultured candidatus Brocadiaceae bacterium
GCCCCGCTAGGCTCACACGCCATGGCCACGCCCGAGCTGTCTCCCCATGCCTTGGCCAGCCTGCTCGCGATCGCTGAATTAGGCTCGGTCAGCGCCGCTGCGCGCACGCGCGGTCTGACCCAGCCGAGTATCTCACGCCAGATCCAAGATCTCGAACAGCGGCTGGATGCGCAATTGATTGAGCGCCACGCGCAAGGGGCGCGATTGACTCCGGCTGGTGAAATCCTGGCCGAGCACGCGCGCGAAATTCTGCACGCCCTGGCGACCTTGCCGGAACGCGTCAAAGCCCGCCGTGGCGAAGTGAGCGGTCGCGTCCGCGTCGGCTGTGTCGACTCGCTCGGCATCTATGTCTTGCCGCCCTATCTCGCCCGCTTTGCGCAAACCCATCCGCGCGTCACGGTCGAAGTGGTCTGCCATCCCAGCCCAGATCTGATGGCGATGCTGCTGGCGGATGAACTCGATGTCGCCGTCGGTACCACTGAACATGCCAAATTGACTTCAGAGCGTCTCTACGTGAATCCGATCGTTCTGGTGCATCCCAATGGCGTGCCGCGCGAAGAAGTGCCGACCACGCTGAAAGCGATTTCGACGGCACGCATCGTTACCTTCACCCAAGGCCTGACCGTGCGCCGTTTGCTCGACGATGCTTTCGCCAAAGCGAAGCTGCCATTCAAACCGGTGCTCGAACTCGCCAACGTCGAAGTGATCAAGGCGATGGTCCGCGCCGGCATGGGCTTCGGCATCATTCCTGACGGCTGCACGCAGGGGTTTGAATTAAACGCGGTGCCGATCGAAGGCCTCAAGACCGGCCGCACCATCCGCCTGATGTATCGCCCGCAGAACCGCAGTCAGGCGATCGAAGCCATGATTCAATGGCTCGGGCAGTTGCGTCAGAAATAACGCTTACGGTGCTGCCGCTTGGCGATCGCGGTAAAGCCACGGCGGCTCCGGATTCGCATCACGCCATAACCCACGGCGCGCGGTGCGCGCCTGTTGTTCGGCCTCGCTGTAGCTTTTTTCGGTGGACGCAAAACGACGGAACCACCACGCCCAGCCGGCAAGGATCAGGCGCTGGTTGACCTCGATGGTGCCCAGATACACGCGTACGATCGGACGCTTGAAGTGATCGATATCGACCACTTGGATGCGCAGGGTTCGCTCCACCGTCAAAGTCGCCAACGCCTGACGCGCCTCATCAGCCCATGGCTGCCTATGCTCGGGTGCATCGATGCCCCACAGACGGACTTCGACGTCGGCTGCATTAATGCGCACGCGCAGGCTGTCGCCATCAAGGGCGTGGATGCCGATACCGGTGACCTGGGTGCCGACCACGAGATCGTGCGACCAGACCGTCGTGACCGCGAGCGCCGTGATGAGCAGAATGCGCCAGCGTGGACTCATCACGCTGGCCGTCACTGCATCTCAGGAGCAGCAGGCACCACCGCGGGCGCCGTGGGCGGACCGGTCTCGCCGAGCATCAGGTTCTCTTCCGGCGTGTTATGCGCCGAATCCGTATTGCGCAGCATGATCTGACCAAGGGTGCCCAGAATAGACGTCATGGTGCCGTGCATGGCTTCGGTGGCTGCCACCAGACTCTCAGGATCATCCGGGTCGAGATTCTGCATGCGCTCGTTGTGGTCCCGACTTTCGCCGACGATGCGCAACATCGAACTGATCAAGCCCGCTTCATAACTGGCGCGCTCCTGCTGACTGTTGTAGCCGCTCGCCTGTACGGCGGCGGCCCGCTCAAC
>CAYQAQ010000155.1:0-6985 GCA_964415495.1 uncultured candidatus Brocadiaceae bacterium
AGGGCTCAATCGTGGGCCGATCCGCTCGCAGAGCCCCACCGTACCGGGATAACAACCGAGCGAGGAACCGAATTTCAGCGAAAAGTACCTCAACCGGAACAATCGTCCCTCGGTCAGCGTCTGCGCGCCCTGGCGGCAGAGCACCCACGTTACGGCTACCGCCGGCTTTGGGTGCTGCTGCGTCGCGAAGGGCAGCCGGTCAACCACAAACGCATCCAACGCCTGTATCGCCAAGAGGGCTTAGCCATGCGCCGGAAGAAGCGGAAGCGGATTGCCGGGACCCAACGTCAGCCGCTGACCTGTCCCACGCAGCCGGACGTGCACTGGTGCATGGATTTCACCAGCGATCAGTTCGACGCATCCGCCCGTTGAACGTGGTCGATGTGTTCACGCGGGAATTCCTGGCCATTGATGTGGCGCCGTCGCTACCCGCCCAACGAGTAGCCTGGGCCTTGCATCGCATTCTGGCGGAACGGAAAGCGCCCCAGCGCATTACGGTCGACAATGAGCCAGAGTTCATCAGCCGCACTATGGATGCCTGGGCGTATCAGCACAGCATCACGTTGGACTTCATTCAACAAGGGAAACCCATGCAAAATGGCTTCATCGAATTCTTCAACGGCAAGTTCCGCGACGAATGTCTCGACCGGCATTGGTTCCTCTCACTGGACGATGCCATTGCCACCACGGCGGCGTATCGACGTCACTACAATCAGGATCGACGCCCACAGTGCCCTGGGCAATCGGACGCCGACAGAGTTCCGACTCCTGCACGCCCAGCGCACCAACCCGGAGTTTCCGACCCCGCCTGATCCATCTTTCGACGCTATACGGCTCGGGCCTGAGAGGGCCCGGCCTACGTCGAAAGCTGGGGCGGCGTCGAAAACTCCTGCGGACCTTGGCACCGCGCACCAAGCTATACCGTTCCAACCAAGCCAGCCGGTTCTCTCGTAATCGGTGGACCAACTTTGGGGGTCAGGTCAAGGATAATTGAGGAGAGGTTTTTTCATACTTGATTATCCGTAAATTTGGGAAATTACGGTGAATCCGGAGGAACGTTTTCTAGTGAGAAGGAAGACGACCGGCTTCGATAACAAATGCCGCGATCTGCGATAAAGTCGCGTCGTCGAGCTGATTTGGCGCCATTGCGGGCATCTGTGCTGGATACTCAGCTCGATCGCGTACCTTCAGTGGATCTTGGACGGTCCGCACCCAGCGCAGCATGCGTTGCTGCCCATCAGCATGGTCGCCATAAAGCGCGCTCATTTCGGTGATAGGTGGGCCAACCAACTTGACGCCATGTGCGTGGCAGGCACTGCAATGTTGCCGGAACGCGCCATAGCCGATGAGGCCAGTCAGTGGATCTTCTTCGGCTACGGGCGCTGGGTTGCGGCGGTAATACTCGCTTTTCTCATTGAAGGTGGTCGTGCGGGCGGCAACCTGGTTGGCATAGGCATGCAGCGCCTGGTCGCGATACAAATGCCGACCGGTAGCCATGAGCACCACTACCACGGTCATTCCAGCCACGATCTTCCAATACGAACGACCCAGCGGAACCGGTCCTGCGACACCCTCGTCCTGGCGACGTATCTCGCCCCAGATCCACCAGAGGACCACGGCGGCCAAGCCCGCACCGGCAAAGATATGGCACAACATGAGTCCACTGATGCCCTGATTGGGCAAGGTCAGCAGCACCATCGGCCCAGCGAGGAATTGCACCAGTGAAGTGACAAGCGCAACCGTATAGAATCCACGACGCACTGCGCTCCGTCCCAGGCCTGGTACCTTGGCCTCAAGTGGGAATCCTGGTCGCGTGAGATAGCCAACCAGGAAAAGTGCCGTCGCTGCCACCGATGCTAGCAGGAAGTGGGCATAGCGCGGAATAACATTTTCCAGCAGCATCGCGGTCAGGAATCCATCCCGCTGCGCCATCTCCCACTTATCGGGAAAGAGCATGAGATTGATATTGGTGAGGAAAATCAACGGAATGCTGAGGAATATGACGGCCGCCATCGCACCGATAGAGATATGAACCGCTTTCTGCCGCTGCATTGACTCCCAAGAATACTTGTGCCAGTACGTCAGCAGAAAGGCCATCGCGGTCAATGGAACTATGAGGAACCACACTGATCCCGTAGCCCGGTTTGCGGAATAGAACGGAATCGTATACAAGAGATTGATACAAAGCAGCGGGCCGACCCCTATCACGACCGCCATACTTTTGCTCACTGTAATGGTATTGGCGATGCAATAGGCAAGCCGATCCAGCGGTGGATGGCGTAAACCGATGATTTCAAAAAATACTGCGAGCAGACTACCACCGAGCATTAGGTTGACGAACAGGATGTGGATGACGAAGAAGGCTACCAACAAAATGGCCAAAACAGGTTCCGGGACGGGAAGCGGCAATGGCAGGTCTGCCGGGACGGGATAGATCGTGTTGGTCATGGTCATTGAACCTGTGCGCGGACGGCTGCGGTCTTGGAATCGGTGGCGATTGCCTGCGGTCGGACCGTGTCATGCTGGTGGACGATCCACTCAGCCAATGCCCGGCGCTCGGCAGGCGTTCCCGGAAACGGCGGCATGAACGTTCGACTGCCATGGACAGTGGCGATGATCTGAGATACCCCCTGTGGGTCCCAGGACCCATTGCCGAGCATGTTCGTGAACTTGGCATGAACGCTGTTTATACCGACCGGGCTGGTTGTGTGGCAGGTAACGCATGCGATCATGAATACCTCACGGCCAGCTTGGATGCGATTTTCATCCGAGATCTCCTTCACCGTGGCGTACGGATGGTGTCTCAGTACGCCTTCGGCAGCATAGAGCGGATAGTCTTCGGCTCGCAGTCCATTGGCATACATGTAATCGCCGATAACCCAAGGTTTGCGTATGAATTCACGCGTCCGCTCAAACACGCCCAGCACGACGACTAAGACAACAATGGGAATGCCATATGCCCAAGCCGGCATTGCCCGCGGCCAGCGCCAACTGGTCAGTGCGACATAACCGCACGCAACCAGTCCAGCCACCAAAAGGGTCATGATAAGGAAGAAGCGATCGGAGCCCGCCATCGTTCCGAGCGCCACCGGAGCCCGCGTCAGCATCTCCCGAGGGGCCTGATCAAGGTACCACCACAAACTGATGATCATCGGCAGGAACCAGTACGTCATCCATTTGCCCGTCATGCGAACGACGTCGGTTCGGAATGACCCGGGCTCAGTCACCCAACGCAGGAGAATAAGCACCATACCGCCAGCCATGACCATCGCCAAGCAGGTACGAAAGGCGAGTTGCGGCAGATACATGGGATTAAAGACAGCATCGAGGAAGGACCTTGAGCCATGCCACGATCCCGGATCCATCATAAATCCGAGGATGGCCGTGATCAGCGCCATGGTGATCCAAGAGAATGCCGCCAGTGCATAACCGATCCGCAGATGCCAACGCTTCTTGGCACCAACCAGCGTCTTCCAGGTCAAGAAATAGCTGAGAATCAGCACGACCTCAGTGATGAATACCAGCCATTCAGCGAACCACGCCCAGAAAAAGACCCGCAGCAAGGAGCCGATCGCAGCGGGGTTGACCAAGGCTGTCGCCAACCAGATCCCAACCCCGGTTAACGCTCCAACTGATGTCGTTACAATGAAGCAGGGAAATAACACCCGATACCCAAGTTGATCCCAACGCTGGTCTCCGGTGATCATGCCGCGCCGCTCAAAGCAGGCGATCAGAAGAGAACCGCCGACCGCCATCGGATGGTTGATGACCACATGCAGCACCGCCACCAGGGCAATGACCATGCGATTACCGTAGAAATCGAATTGAAAGAAGGGAAATTCCATGGCTTATTTCCCTGCCGAGGTCATGGTCGGCGGCAAATCGCCAACCTGGATCCATTCGATGGTCATCGGGTTGACCTGTCGGCGATATTCCCATATCAAGCCATGCCAGATGGCGAAGCCGGTGATGATGATGATCACCGTGACGATCTGCAGGATCGCAATCTTCACAGTGCGCGCATGACGCAGTGGATATGACAACGTAGGATACATTGGAGCTCACCAAGGGATGGTGCCACGACGCACGCAATCTTAGTCGTCCAGGCATGTGGCCATGGATGATTCAAGCGCATGCCGCCAATGGCGGTTGGAATGGGAATGCCTCGTGTAGCCGATCCAGTTGCGTCGGATGGCTACCGAATCATGGCCGCTAAACCATCCGCTATATGAACTTCTGCTTTCCCCCTCCTGGGATGGGCATCCGCAGCGTCGAGCGCAGCGGCTTTCCAGGCACGGATTCAGCTCACATACGATTGGTTAACACGGCCAGATGAGCCCATCGAGGTGGCGGTGGCTCGGGACTGAAAATGCACTGAGCCACTCCCCACCAGTTCTCAGGGCGGGGACGTTTGGCACGCGGTCCACTTTCTTGCGGTGGCACCATGCCGAGTGCCATAGGCACGACGGCAGGGACGATAAACCAGATCAATCCCACTTTTGGTGCGTCTGGACCTGTCGGCCGCGGTATATTCGAAGGCCATGGTTCACTACGCAGTTCAGCCGCGACACCACAAATCGCACACGGTGAAGCGCCATCAAAGGTAGTGGCAAACGCCACAGCCATCCCCTGATTCCATGCACGTTGCACGAGCATCGACCCCCAGGCGACCCATTGGGTCAGACCGGATGGCCCCAATGCAAGAGCACCCAGCGCCACGATGGTTACGCACTGAAGTGCCACTCGGCGATCACGCGTGAAATGGAGGGATAGTCGCATCATCGCTCCGGCGTCAATCGTGACGCCGAGGACGAGTTGCCCAAAAGAGCACCACTCCTGAAACGGAAAGGGCCATGATCGCCGCCATTGCGATGATCAGCGACCAATTCCGGACCGTGCGGTTGCTGATGAAGTTCCACTTGTGCAGATAGGTGAAGCTCCAGGCCTCGCGCTGCTTGGCATCGTCAGTGGCGCGTGTCACGCTCCCGGTCATGGTCGATACGTACACGCGCCGACCTTTGGTGTCGTCGGCATCAAAGCGGTAGACTGGCAGGATGCGGAAGATGGAGATGTACTCCTGATCGAAGGCGGTCAGGTAGGCGGCTTCGCGCACCGTGTCGCTGCCCAAGGCTGCCTGGGCGATGTGGGTTGCGTAGCGGGCATCTGCCTGGGGGTCGACCTCCCCGGTGGCGCCGTGGACATAGCCTGGTTTTCCACCCTCGGCGGTGATCACCTGATACCACGGCTCACCAGCGATCGGGCGCAGACTGACGGACACCACCTTCTCGGCAGGAATACCCAGCCGAGAAGGAAGTTCGCTTGGGGCGATGGTCACCTGCGCCACATCCAGGGCCGCCGCCGGTCGAGCCGGCGGCGGCGGGGCCTGGGTGTGCGACATCCACACATGCAGCAAACCGCTGCCGGCTGACATGAACACGATCAGGCTGACCGCCAGACCATGCCAGCGATGCCAGCGCTTCAGGCGTGCAATCCAGGCCATGGTCACTGCACCCACTGGATGCCGACCGTGAACGCACGGCCATCACCCGGATTGTAGAGCGCCTGATTGGTTGCCGCCGAACTGGGATTCGCCACGCCGGTGGTCGCCACGTAGTCGGTATCAGCGAGATTGCGCGCCTCGGCGAACCACGAGACGCCGTGATCGCTGGTATAGCCACCGCGCAGACCGAGCAGGATCTCGCCATCGGCTTCGGTGGTATTGGCGAAATCGACGTACCAATCGCTCTGCCAATCCACGGTCAGACCGGCGAACCAGCCGCTGGATTCCCAGCGCAGTTCGACGCGGGCGATGTGCTCGGCGATGCCGGGGATGGTGTTGTCACCGTAGACCGCATCGTCGTCGAAGGTGAAGCGGCCCCAGGTCCAGGTCGTGCCCAGGATCATGCGGTCTTCGGCGCGCAGCAGATCGCGGCCGAGTTCGACCTGGATCCCGAGTTCAATACCGAGATGGATCGTATCGTCAGCGTTGAGCGTGTTCTGCACGCCAGGGCTGACTTGGAAGGCCAAGTACTCATCGGAAATCACGGCGTAATAGGCCGCGATATCCCACGCTACCGGCCCCTGTGATCCGCGGCTACCCACCTCGATGGTCCAGGCCGATTGGGGACGCAGATCGTCAATCGGCGCACTGGGCTGGCCGAACCCCGGCGATTGCACGTATTCGGAGAACGTCGGCGGCTCGAAACTACGCGAGATATTCGCGAAGCCGGTGACGGTCTCGCTGGCCTGCCACAGGACCCCCAGTTTGGGACTGGTGCCGGTGTAGAGCTTGCTGTCGGACTGATCGCCGTTGGCAAGGAAACGATCCTCGAAGCGGCGATGATGGCCGGCGATCTGCAGACCCGCGATGGCCCACCAGGAATCGACGGCTTCCAGGTGGATCTCGGCGTAACCTTCCAGATTGCGCGCGGTCTGTTCGGCCTGCGACGTCAGTGCCCCGCGGCGGTTGCCTGATGGGTTGGCGTATCCATAGGTGTACGCATCGGTCACCCCCCACGCGGCATTGGCGCCCACCGTGGTGCGGGCGGGGCGCCCGATCAGGTTCCCCGTCCACGACCAGCGACCGAATGCGGTGACATCGTTGTAGTCCTGGCTGATCTCACCGAAAGACAGCGGGTGGTACAATTCCCTGCGCATCCAGCCCACGCCACCTTCCAGGCGATGGTCGTCGAGAGCCCACACCAGACGATCAGCGAGGCGCCACAGCGGGTAGTCGCGTTTGACTTCGCGCAGCAGACTCCCCGCGCTGGCCTGGGTCGGATCGTCCTCAAACTGGGCCAGGGTCAGACTGCCGGGCAACTGCGAATCGCTGCGCGTAAAGGCGCCGTAGATCCGGTTCTCCACGCCAGTGGTCGGGCGCCAGCCGACATTGGCGAAAGCGCGCTGATTGGCATTCTCGGACCAGTCGCGATAGCCGTCGCTGACGTAATTCGACACGGCCAGGTAGCCGTCGACATCGCCGTGG
>CAYQAQ010000156.1:0-6970 GCA_964415495.1 uncultured candidatus Brocadiaceae bacterium
CGCTCAAAGTGGGCTGGCATGTCTTGGCCGAAGGTATCAAGCGTGTGTGGAGCGACACGTTCCCGCCGGTCATCGACGACGACAAGGACGAACGTGGCGCTGGTCCGTGGAAAAATGTGCTGAAATGGTTTGCCGCGGGCAACACGGTGGACATCGATGATCGGACGCCGCTCGCCGAGCACATCGCTGCGCTGCGCGCCGTCCCCGACTTAGAAGCACTGGCCAAGCGGTTCGCCAAACCCGCCGACGGCGACCTGCCGATGTGGATGGAGTTCATCTTGGAAGGTTTGTTCGCTGGCGGCGTGCTGGCCCGCACGCAAACCGATCGCGGGCTGGTGTACAGTGATCTGCTCGCGCATTTGATGACGGGCAAGAGCAAGGGTTGAATGCACTACCGCTACGAACACCTCGACTGGCGTGAGCTCGCCAACCGCCTCGCGCGTGAGGGGCGGATGGATGAGTTGTTTCGCGAATTGATGTTGGCTGCCAATGGCGACGTCGAAGGTGCCTTTCGCCATCTCGATCGGTTGAGTGAAGCTTTTCGCCAGACGGTCGGCTTCTCGCCGCAAGAATTCGAGCAACGCCTGCGTGACCAAGGGCTGATCAGCGGTCGTTCCGGTGAACGCCGATTGTCGTCGCGCGGCGAACAGCGCGTGCGCGCCTCGTCGCTGGAAAGCGTCTTTGGCCCCCTGAAAGCTGGGCCGAAAGGCGAGCACGCGACGCGTCGCCCGGGCACCGTGGGCGACCTCAATGGCGTCCAACGCCCGTGGGCACCGGGCGATGAGAGCCGCGACATCGCGTATCGCGACAGTCTGCTCAATCATCTCCGGTCCGGACGCGACGCGCTGTCGCATGACGATCTCGTGGTCGACGAGCGGGAAGCCAATACCAGCGCCGCCACCGTCATGTGCCTCGATGTCTCGCATTCGATGACGCTCTACGGCGAAGATCGCATCACGCCGGCCAAGCGCGTTGCTCTGGCCTTTGCCGAGCTACAACAACGGCAATTTCCCCGTGATGCTTTTCACGTGCTCTTGTTTGGTGATGACGTCAGCGAAGTCCGCGTCGCTGAATTGCCGTATGTCAGCAATGGCCCCTTTCACACCAACACCTGCGAAGTCCTGCGCCGGGCCGCTGATATTTTGGTCAAACGCCGGCAGCCCAACAAACGCGTGGTGCTGATCACCGACGGCAAACCAACGGCATTGTTCACGCCCAAGGGCCTGATGATCAATTCCTCGCCCGGCCTCGATCCGCGCATCGTCACGGCGACGCTGAATCAAGCAGCCCGCTATCCGCGCTTAGGTTTGGATCTGACTGTTTTCATGGTCGCCAGCCATTTCGCATTCGAACGCTTCGTCAATCGCTTGGTCGACGTTGCGCGCGGTACCGCCTTCCGAGCCACGCTCGATCAGCTCGGCGCTCAGGTGTTGGACCATCTGTCGCGGCGGCGACGCTGAGGTCACCTGCAATCGCCACCGCGTTGGTGCGCCGTTGGCGAATCGGGATCAGGGTATAGCCTCCACCGCCATGCCCATCATCGACGCTATCGGCCAGGGTGGTTTGCCCTGTCTGGAATTGACCAACCGCTTTGGCTTTGCTCGTGTGTATCTGCATGGCGCGCATGTCACGCATTGGACACCGGCTGATGGCAGCGAAATGCTGTGGATGTCAGCGCGCTCTTTCTTTGCTGCGGGCAAACCAATCCGGGGCGGCATTCCCGTTTGTTTTCCGTGGTTTGGCGGCCATCCCAGCGATGCGACCCAGCCCGCGCATGGCTTTGCTCGCGTCCGGGCGTGGACGGTCACGGCGCGCGCGGATTTCACGGATGGCAGCACCCATGTCACGCTGACGTTGTCCGATGACGCCGACAGCCGCGCCGTGTGGCCGCATGCGTTCACCGCCGAACTTACGCTGATTCTGGCAGCAACGCTGACCGTGGCCTTGAAAGTGAGCAATACTGGCGCCGCTCCTTTCGTCTGCGAAGAAGCGTTGCACAGCTATTTCTCGGTCAGCGATATTGAACAGACCACCGTCGATGGCTGTCACGGACAGGCGTATATCGACAAGGCTGGTGGCGGCGCGGTCGACCGGCGCGACGATGCCGAGGTCATCCGCTTTACGGCCGAGACTGATCGCTTCTATCCGGCCACTCCGGGGCCGCATGTGATCACCGACGCCGCGAGCGGTCGCCGCATCCGCGTTAGTAAGCAGGGCGCGCAGAGTTCGGTGGTGTGGAATCCGTGGATCGCCAAAGCGGCGAAGATGCCCGATTACGGCGATCACGAATGGCCGAGCATGGTGTGCGTCGAAGCCGCCAATGCCGGCAGTGACCGCCTGCACCTCGCCCCCGGTGCGAGTGCCACCTGCGCAACCACGCTGGAGTGGGTCCGCTAAAGGATCGCCATCCTGGTGGTGGGCATCCATCCTTGTTCATCGGCGTGATGCGGTCAACCTTTGCCATGGCCGTGCAGCAACGCCACTCCGATCAACGCGAAGCCGTACGCCAAGCGTTCGTGACCTTGGATCGTCCGCTGTCGCCGCAGGAAGTCCTGGCGGAGGCACGGCGGCATCATCGCAGCATTGGGCAAGCCACGGTGTATCGCGCCCTCAAGGCCCTCCTTGCTGAAGGTTGGCTGACCACGGTGGATTTGCCGGGCGAATGGGCGCGCTACGAAATGGCAGGACACGGCCACCATCATCACTTTGCCTGCACCAGTTGCCGCAAGGTTTTTGATTTGCCCGGGTGTAGCGGGCATTGGCACGATGGCCTGCCGCCCGGATTTGCGGCGGAATCGCATGTGGTCGTGGTCTATGGCCGCTGTCATGCGTGCGTCGGCAAGCCTGTGCGAACGCGGGCCGCACGGCGGCGCTGATCGTCATTTCTGCATTGAGGCCATGACTGGTCGTCGCCACCGGCCCACGGGCGGCGGCGGTTCCCTGTTGTAATGATAACGGGTTATCATTATCACCATGGCCATGCGCACCATATCCCTGACCCTCGCCTCACTCGCCGCCCTGGCCCCGGTCGCCCTCATCGCTGAGGACCATGACCATGATGACCATGGCCGCATGTTCGACCTGTCGCTCACGATCATGAGCGCGGTCGGTGCCAGCACGGCTGACAACCACCTGCTCGAACATCTGCAGGCGGGCAGTCACGATCCCAATCAGCGTGGCTTCACCTTCCAGAGTGCCGAGCTCTCGATCTCGGGTGCGGTCGATCCGTATTTCCGCGGTGAAGGGCATTTACTGTTCACGCCCGGCGAGATCGAGCTGGAAGAGGCGTTCCTGCAGACCACCGGCCTGCCCTACCAATTCGGCGTGGAAGCCGGCTACTTCCTGACGGAGTTCGGGCGCAATAATCCCACGCACGCCCATGCCTCGGCGTGGCTTGACCGGCCGGTTGCGGTGACGCGCCTGCTCGGTGGCGACGGTATGCGCGGTGTCGGCGCGCAGGTGCAATGGTCCTTGCCCGTTACCTGGGTATCCACGGTGCATGTCGGGGCCCAGAATGCCGATGACGACACCATGATCTCGTTCCGTGGTGAAGGCCATCATCATGACGACGACGACGATCAGGCTGAAACCACCCTTGGTGGACGCCAAGCGGGCGAATTCGAAGGCGTCGAGAATCCCAGCGATCTGGTCTGGCTGCTGCGCTGGGCGAATGCCCTTGATGCGGGTGACTGGACTTTCCGCGCGGGCGCCTCGTTCCTCAATGGTCCTAATCGCACCGGCGATGATGGCCAGACCCAGATCTATGGCGTCGACTTGGCGGCCAAATGGTTCGCGCCTGGGGCGCAAAAAGGTGCTCCCTACGTCGCGATCGAAGGCGAAGCCATCATACGCCGCGCCAAATTGGCTGCCGGTGAGTTTTTAGATGAGGATGGCAATGTGATCGCCAATCTCGATCAGGCCACCATCACCGACGCCGGTGGTTACCTGCAGGCCCTGTACGGCTGGAACCCCCGCTGGGCCGCTGGAGCCCGCGTCGAAATACTGCGCGGCCGGGGTAACAGCGTCGATGAGGCTGGTGATCCTCTGGCACCCGCCGACGATCCGGAACGCGAAAACCGCCTCCGCTTGAGCCCGGTTCTGACGTGGAGCCCTTCGCACTTCTCGCGGTTGCGTCTGCAGTACAATTACGATCGTTTCAGTCATGAGAAATCGGAAGCAGACGGTGAAGACACCGCGCACTCCATCTGGTTGGGCGTTGAGATCCTCATTGGCGCCCATCCGGCCCATGTCTTCTAAACTGGCTCTGCTGCTGGCGCTCGGCGTGTTCGGCCTGACGGGGGCCGAGCCGCTGCGGGTCGTGGCAACCGTGCCAGATCTCGGCAGCTTGGCCCAGCACGTCGGCGGCGATCGCATTGCCCTCAGCGTCTTAGCGCGCAGTGGCGATGATCCGCACTTCGTTGAGGCCCGGCCGTCCTTCGTACGCGTCTTGGCCCAGGCTGAGGCGCTCATCTATGTTGGCGTCGAATTGGAGATCGGCTGGCTGCCGCCGGTCCAACTCCAAGCCGGCAATGCCAGACTGCGCCTGGGTGCTCCCGGCAATATTGATGCCTCGGCGGCGGTCGACCTGATCAAGCCAGATCAACCACGCGATCGTTCGCATGGGGATGTGCACGCGGGCGGGAATCCACACTACCTGTCCGATCCCATCGCTGGCTGGTTGGTCGCCCGCCGCCTGCGCGATCGTTTCAGTGCGCTGCGCCCAGATGATACCGACGTGTTCGCTGCCAACTTCACCCGCTTCAGCGACCAGCTCGCGCGCCGCCTGGCGGGCGATGCGTTGGTCGATGCGCTGGGGGCCGAGACCGTGCTCAGCCGCAGCCAAGCGGGCACGCTGACTGCGGATCTGCCTGCCCCGATCGGGGGCTGGCTGGCGCGCATGGCCGATCAGCACGGGCAACGCGTCGTGGTTGACCATGATCAATGGCCGTATTTCGGTCGTCGCTACGGCTTGGTGATGGCGGGCTTCATCGAAGAACGGCCCGGCGTGCCGCCTTCGGCCCGCCACCTGATCGCCCTGGCGCAGTGGATGCAGGCCGAGGATATCCGCATCCTGCTCAGTTCGCCGGTGTATGACCGTCGGCCGCTGGATCGCGTCGCTGCCGCCGCTGGTGCCCGCGTGATCGTGCTTCCCCATCAGGTCGGCGCCTTGCCGGGCACTGATGACTACCTCGACTTCTGTGCTGCGTGTGTCGCGGCCTTCGTGGCACCAGCGCAGCCCTAACGGGATCTTCTCATGCCCCTCTCATGGGCGTCGGCGATTCTGGCTGACGTGAAGGGCGGCACACCGCCCCTTGTTCCCCGGCCTGAGTGGCCAGACTGGGTTTGCCATGAACGCCTTGCGCATTGTGCTGGTATCGTTGATCGCCGTCACGGTGGTGTTGGCCCAGGATGCTCCTGGGGGCATCATTCCCCTGTTGAATGCCCGTTGTATTGACGGCCAACCGGTCGATTCCCGCTTGGAGACGGTGTTGGTTCGGGTGCAGGAAACCACGTATGCCATTCGTGTGTCGTCGCGTGAAAACGCCGAGGCCATTCGTAAAATGCGTCCGGAAGCCGCGCTGCGCGCGGTGATCGCATTCAATGACCGCTCAGTCTCTGATCGGGTCGTGAATATGGCCAAGGCCCCTTAATTCCGGGCGCCTTACTGCGCTGCCATTGTCAGTCTAAAAGCCGTTGCTAGCGTCCGCAGCCGAGGGTTTCCCCATGGCTGACGCCAATACGCCTGCTTCTTCCACCACTCATTCCGACACCTCCTTCGATCCCGAGATGATGAAGATGGTGATTGAATACGGCAGCAGCGCGCTGCTGGCGATCATCGTCCTGATCGCGGGCTGGATGCTCTCGCGCTGGCTCGGCGCCTTCATCGCCAAGCGGATGGAAAAGCTGACCCATGGGGATGTGACTCTGGCCGCCATCTTCGGCAAGGTCATCCGCATGACCGGTATGGTCCTGACCGGCCTGGTGGTGCTCAGCCAGTTCGGCGTGCAGACCACCACCTTGGTCGCGATGCTCGGTGCCGTCGGCCTGACCATTGGTTTGGCCCTGCAAGGCACCCTCGCCAATGTCGCCGCCGGCGTCATGCTGTTGATCTTTCGCCCGTTCAAACTGGGCGATGTCATCGAAGTCAGTGGTGTGATCGGCACCGTGCGCGATATCGGCTTGTTCATCTCGCAGCTCGACACGCCGGACAACATCCGGGTGTTCCTGCCCAACAGCAGCGTGTGGGGCAATCAGATCAAGAATCTGGTCGAGAATCCCATCCGCCGGCTCGATCTGGTGTTTTCCATTTCCTACAAAGACGACATGGACAAGGCCTTGGCCATCGCCAAAGAGATCGTCGAAGCCGACCCGCGCGTCAGCACCGAAAAGCCGGCGCTGTTTGCCGTCGGCCAGCTGGGCGAAAGTTCGGTGGATCTGTTCATTCGTCCGTGGGTTAAACCCGCCGACTTCTGGCCATTGCGCTTTGCTTTGCTGCAGAACATCAAAAAGGCCTTCGACGAACGTGGCGTGACGATCCCCTATCCTCAGCGCGACGTGCATCTCTTCCAGCACGATATCGCGACCGCCAAGACCTGAGGGCCTCCCCTCCCCAGGGCTGCGGTTACGGGAGGCGTACCGGTGCACCAAGCGCCGGTTCGCCGAGCACACCTTCGCCTTCACTGCGCGCGATGATCACGGCCCCGCAGGAATCGCTGAAGATATTGACGCTGGTACGGCACATATCGAGCGCGCGGTCGACCACCAGGATGATGGCCAACCCTTCCATGGGCACGCCGACCGCGTTCAAGATCACCACGATTGCCACTAAACTCGCGGCCGGGACGCCAGCGACTCCGACCGAGGTCGCCAGCGAGATCACCACCACGAGAATTTGCTGCGCGAGGGTGAGCTCAATCCCATAAAGCTGAGCGATGAACAGCACCGCCACGCATTCGTAGAGTGCCGTGCC
>CAYQAQ010000157.1:0-3929 GCA_964415495.1 uncultured candidatus Brocadiaceae bacterium
CACTACGCGAGCCTCGCGGCTCGCCTTACTCGCTGAGGATTCCATGCATTCCTTCCTGACTACCCTCCTTGCCGTGCTCGCCCTGAGTGCGAGCGCCATCACGGTCGCCGGAGCCGCCGAAACGCGACGCCTCGACCCGCGCTTCACTGATGCCGATGGCGATCTTGTCGCCGATGCGCCCACTGATCCCAAGGATTGGGTGAATCCCAACACCCTGATCTTCGCCTACACTCCGGTTGAAGATCCCGCCGTGTACCGCGACGTGTGGAAGGAATTCATCGAACACATGGAAAAGGTCACCGGCAAGAAGGTGCAGTTCTTCCCTGTGCAAAGCAATGCCGCTCAGCTCGAAGCGATGCGCGCCGGTCGCCTGCACGTCACCGGCTTCAACACCGGCGGCGTTCCTACTGCGGTCAACCTGTGCGGTTTCGTGCCCTTCACCATGATGGCTTCGGAAAAAGACGGCAGCTTTGGCTACGAGATGGAAATCATCGTCCCCGCTGACAGCCCAATCAAAACCGTCGCCGAACTCAAGGGCAAGCGGCTGGCGTTCACGTCGCCGACCTCGAATTCCGGCTTCAAGGCGCCTTCGGTGCTGCTCAAGGCTGAGTTCAATCTCGAGGCCGAAAAGGACTACACCCCGGTGTTCTCCGGCAAGCACGACAACTCCATCCTCGGCGTCGCCAACAAGGACTACGATGCGGCGGCCATCGCCAACTCGGTGATGAAGCGCATGGCAGCGCGCGGTGTGGTCGACATGGCCAAGATCCGCACCATCTACAAGTCGCAGACCTTCCCCACCACCGGGTATGGCTACGCCCACAACCTGCACCCAGAAGTCGCTGCCAAAGTGCGCGAAGCCTTCAAGACCTTCAAGTGGGAAGGCACCGGCCTGTACAAGGAATTCTCGGCCCAGGATCAGACCTCCTTCATTCCGATCACCTATAAAGAACACTGGGCAGTCGTACGCACCATCGATGATGCGATGGGTGTGAAATACGAAATCAAGTGACCTGAATCCCGCCAACGAACAGGAGATACGGAGACTCAGAGGTTCACAGAGATGCATTGGGAGAGACTCGTCACTCTATCACACAAATGCTTCTCTGCGCTTCCTCCGCGTCTCTGCGTCTCCTGTGACTGCGGAAAAACGTCGGTACCCTGACATGCTGAGCATCCGCAAACTCGTTAAACGCTACGCCACCGGTGACTTGGCCCTCGACGGCGTCGATCTCGACGTCACCGCGGGCACGGTGCTGGCCCTGATCGGGCCATCGGGTTCCGGCAAGAGCAGTCTGATCCGCTGCGTCAATCGCTTGGTCGAACCGACCTCGGGCAGTATCCGCCTGGGCGATGTCGACCTGGCTACGCTGGGGCGGCGCGACCTGCGCTTAGCACGGCGCCGTATTGGTATGATTTTTCAGGAATATGCGCTGGTCGAACGCCTGACGGTGATGGAGAATTTACTCTCCGGCCGCCTCGGTTACGTCGGCTTTTGGGCCTCGTGGCTGCGCCGCTTTCCGGCGGACGATGTGGCGCGCGCATTTTCCCTCCTCGATCGTGTCGGTCTGGGCGATCACGTCGACAAGCGCGCTGATGCGTTATCCGGCGGGCAACGCCAACGCGTCGGTATCGCTCGTGCTCTGATGCAGCAGCCGGACCTGCTGCTGGTCGATGAACCGACCGCCAGTCTCGATCCCAAGACTTCGCGCGCGATCATGCGTCTGATCGTTGAATTGGCGCGCGAACGCAATTTGACCGTCATCGTCAACATTCATGACGTGCCTTTGGCGCAACGATTTGCTGATCGCATCGTCGGCCTGCAAACGGGGCGAGTGGTCTTCGATGGCCTCCCGGATGCCTTGAATGCCGACATGCTCACGCGCATTTACGGCGCTGAAGACTGGAACAGCGGCGCTGCTCCGGTCGACGACGATGAGGCTGCCCGCGAACCGAATCCAGTCACCGCGGATATCGTGTGAGCCAAGCCCCCGTCGCGCCTTTGCGCTGGCGACCGCCACCGCTGATTCGCAACCCGTTTTGGCGCTGGACCGTCGGCATTGGCGTTACGGCCTTCCTCATCGCCTGCTTCGCGAGCCTGGAAATCAATTGGGCACGCCTAGCCATCGGCGTTGAACGCGGCTGGGCTTTCCTGGTCGCCTTCGCGCAACCGGACTTCACGTCGCGCTGGCGCGACATCGCCGAAGGCATCGCGGAAAGTGCGGCGATGACCGTGCTCGGAACCATCGCTGGCATCGCCATTTCGATTCCGGTCGCTATCGGCGCGGCGCGCAATCTCGTGCCGCTGCCGGTGTATCTGGTGTGCCGCGCCATCGTCGGCATGTCGCGGACGTTTCCCGAACTGATCATCGCCATCATTTTGGTCGCCCTGTTCGGATTCGGACCTTTCGCCGGATTTTTAACACTAGCCTTCGCCACCATCGGGTTCTACGGCAAGCTGCTCGCCGAAGAGATCGAGGGCATCAGTAAAGAGCAGATGGAAGCGATCACCGCCACCGGTGCGACCTGGTGGCAGCGCATCGTCTGGGCGGTCACGCCGCAGGTCAAACCGCGCATGATCGGCTTGGGGTTGTATCGTCTCGATATCAATTTTCGCGAATCAGCCGTGATTGGTGTAGTCGGTGCTGGTGGCATCGGTGACACGCTCAAGACCTCATTCGATCGCTACGAGTACGACAGCGCTTCGGCCATCTTGATCATCATCATCGGCATTGTCCTCGCCACGGAGTACATGTCTGGATTCATCCGGAAGCGCTACATCTGATGTTCCTCTTCTCGTCCAGCGGGATGCCTCGATGAGCACCGCGACCACCCTTCGTCAATGGCAACGCGAGCGTCCGGCCGCCCGGTTGCAGCGATTTGCGCTGATCTTTACCGTCGTGGCCATCTCTGTTTGGTGCTGGCAGTCCATTTCTTCGGTGACCACGTGGAGCTTTGTGCTCGATGCACCTCGCCAGGGCGCCGACATCGCCAGCCGCATGGTGCCGCCCGCCTGGGGTTACCTGGACAAACTGTGGAAGGCGATCTGGGACACCATTGCTATCGCCACCCTGGGCACGCTGATGGCCATGATGTTGGCCACGCCGCTGGCCTTCCTGGCTGCCCGCACTACGACGCCGAACGGATTGCTGCGCGCGATCGCCCTGCTCGCCATCGCCGCAACGCGTTCGATCAATTCGCTGATCTGGGCGCTGCTGTTCGTGTCCATTCTTGGCCCTGGTATGCTCGCGGGCGTGCTCGCCATCGGCATGCGCTCGATCGGCTTCATCGGCAAGCTGCTCTATGAGGCGATCGAAGAAATCGATCCGGCTCAAGTCGAAGCCATCCGCGCCACCGGCGCTACCGGTCCGCAATTGCTGGCCTGGGGTATCGTGCCGCAGGTCATGCCCGCCTACGCCGGCATCAGCATCTTCCGTTGGGACATCAACATCCGCGAATCGGCGGTGATCGGCTTGGTCGGCGCTGGCGGCATTGGGCTGCTGCTGGATTCTTCGGTCAACACCCTCGCTTGGCGTCAGGTGTCGATGATCCTGGTCGTCATCATGGTGCTGGTGGTGATCAGCGAGGCGGTGTCGGCGGTCGTACGTCGCCGCTTCTTGTAGGATTCCGCAGTGCGCAGTCCGCAGCGCAGTCCGCAGTCCGCAGTCACAGGAGACACAGAGACGCAGAGATGAGAAGAGATGAGAAGAGACGGGAAGAGCAGGACTGAACGATCTTCGCCGTCATCGCCCACCATAGCCTCAGCACTTCTCTGCGCTCCTCCGTGTCTCTGCGTCTCCTGTGACTGCGAGAGAGAACAGTCCGCAGTCACAGGAGACGCAGAGACGCAGAGATGAGAAGAGACGGGAGGAGCATCTTCGCCGTCATCGCCCACCATAGCCTCAGCACTTCTCTGCGCTCCTCCGTGT
>CAYQAQ010000157.1:4029-6960 GCA_964415495.1 uncultured candidatus Brocadiaceae bacterium
CTCTGCGTCTCCTGTGACTGCGAGAGAAAGCGGTTCTCTGCGTTCCTCCGTGTCTCTGCGTCTCCTGTGACTGCGAGAGAGAGCGGTTCTCTGCGTTCCTCTGGGTCTCTGCGTCTCCTGTGACTGCGAGAGAGCCGTTCAGTACCGGCGTTCGATGCGCGAGCCGGCGTAGAAGCGCTGCACGATGGCTTCTGGCGATTCACCTTGGCGGGCGAGATACCAGGCGCTGACTTGGCTGAGGCCGCAGCCGTGGCCGAAACCGCGGCCTTCCAGGACGAGATAGCCGGGTGGACGTGCGGCGATGACGCAGCGGTCCCACCACGTGGAACGGATCGTGACTGGGCTGACGGCCATGCGGAAGTCGGTGGCGGTCATGCTCGTGAAGCGGGCTTTGCCGTCGATGACGTGACGGATCGACACCGTCTTCACGCGACCGGAAGCGAGATGACGATCCTGGACTGAGACGCCTTCAATGGTGCCGAATGTGGGACGCCCGCGTGCTTTGGTGGTCCACGCTTGCAACGCCTTGGTCACGTCCGGCAAAGCGAGATCAGTTTTCCATTGGCCGTGGCTGGCGCTTAAACCTAAGCCAGCGGCACCAGGTAGGGCAGCAGGATCATCAACCACCGGCATGCCGTGGGCGATCGGCGTTACGCCATCGGCACCGAGCACGCCCGGCTTAATCACTTCGAACGCTTCGGTGCGGCCGCCGGAACTGGCGTGGAACAAGGCCAGCACGGGCAGGCCGCGATACATCAGGACTTCGCCGCGCGTTGGCGCGATCGCGGCAGCAACGGGCGCGAGATCGTTGCGCCAGCCGGGATAGGCCATGTCGACGCCGAAGTGCCAATGGATTTGCCACGGCGCATGCGCCCGTTCGACCCAGCGCGCGGCGGCGTAGCTGCGCGCGGTGATCGCCTGCGCGGCCAATGCATGGGCTGGCCACTTGGGGTTCATTTCCTTGGCGACGACGGCGGCGAGATAGGTTTCCATCGGCAGACGTTCGATGACTTCGACTTCGCCGCGCGCCGCGTTAATGACGACCTCGCCGGTCAAGCGCAGGCGTTCACCGCGCCCGAAAGCAGGAATCGCATCGATGGCGAAGCCGGGTCGCCCAGCACCGGCACCATTGCGCAGCGTGCCAAGGCCAGTGACCAAGCGCGTGTCGCCCACTAACAGCCAGCCACCGGCACGACCTTCCACCGTGATGGTGCCCGCGGGAACAGCGACGCTCAGGCCTGGTGCTTCCAGGCGCGTGGGTGCCTCGATAGTCAGCGTCACGCGCGGTGCGCGGGCGAGGAGAATGCCCATCATCGGCTCGTGATCGAGCACACCCAAGGCCTTCGCCGTTGTGACGTGGGCGATCTCGGCAACAGGCGCCGGAGCCGGACTGACCGGTGACGGTTGCGCTGGGGTCAATGCCGGTGTCGGCGCGGGTGTCCACGTTCGTGCTGGCGCACTCGGTGCTGGAGATGCCGGAGTCGCGCCGCGCTCACGCGTAGTCGCACACGCGAGCAGGAAGCCCGCGAAGACGAGGATGACCACGATGATTGCGCCGCGTCTGCCCATCGTGTTACCCTGGTCAGGAGGCGCTGAAGCGCAACCGCATCCCATCCACCGCCATGGTCACACCAGGCGGCAGGCGATCACACCATTCGGCGTAGCGGACCTCGTGGCCCATGTGCGTGAGCACGGTGCGACGCGGACGCAGGCGCTCAATGATCGCTTCGGCCTCGGCCCAGCACAGATGGGTTTCGTGCGGTTTTTCGCGCAGCATATCGAGCACCAGCAGATCCAGACCTTGCAGCATGGCGTCGACAGCATCCGGCAGCTCTTTGAGATCGGTGAGATAGCCGAGGTCACCGCAGCGGAAGCCGGTGGTGCGCCCGGCTGGGCCGTGACTCATGGCGAAGGGCACTACGGTCAGGCCGGCAATGACCTGCGTCCGGTCGTCGGTCAGCGGCTCAGCAACCAAGGTCGGGCGATAGCCAACATAGGCCAGTTCGCCCTGACCGAAGCAATACGGAAACATCTGGGTCAAAGACGCCAAATGACTGGCGTGGCCGTGAATCGGAATGCTGCGCATGCGCATCAAGCGATTGACGTGGCGCAGATCGTTGAGGCCATGCGAATGATCGGCGTGCTCGTGCGTCATCAGCACCGCCTCGATCGCGGTGATGCAATCAGCTGGGTACGACAAGCCGTCCCACCGCTTATAGGGATCGCGCAGCTGATGGAGCAAATCCGGGCCGCAGTCGATCAGGATCACCTGGTCAGCAGGGCCGCGCAGCATCGCGCCCGAACGTCGCCGGGCATCGCGGGGATCGGTGGACCACAAGTGGGGTTGCCCGAAGGGCGGGTTGCCATGGCTGGACCCGCATCCGGTGATGGTGATCTCCCACTCCGCCATGATCCGCTCAGCGACGTGGACGCAGACGCACCAAGGTGTAATCGTAGCGACGTTCCGGGCACCACGTCAGACCAGCGGTGGCAGCGAGCCTGGGCAGTTCGGCCTCCAGCTTCTGACGCGGATCCGACAGCAGGGCCAAGCCATTGGGACTCAGCGCGCTGGCGATCGAAGCGAACAGCGCGGCCACGTGATTGGGGCGATACAAGAGATCACCGCCGAGCACGACATCGAAGGGGCCGCCGGGCACGGGCTCGCCCCAGTCATGCGCGATCACGTTGGCGCGAATGCCGTTGGCGGCACCGACGGCAGCGACGCCGTCACGCACGACCGGATTGCCATCGGCGAAGACGACCTCGGTCGCACCCAGGCGCAGCGCTGAGAAACCGAGATGCCCGCGTCCGCAACCCAAGTCTAAAACCCGCAGGCCACGACATTCGAGCAAGCCTGAAAGATCACGCGCTAACCGTTCGCCAGCAGGCCACGCATAGACCCCGGTGTGGTCTTCGGTGTTGTCGGCAGGA
>CAYQAQ010000158.1:0-6955 GCA_964415495.1 uncultured candidatus Brocadiaceae bacterium
TGCCGCGCCCATCGGCGCAGACCGGTCACCAGGCGAACCCCTTATCGGCCCTGTCGCGCTGGAAAATCCTCGACAATCTACGCCGAAATCTGGCAGCCATTGCTTGGCTGCTGTTGTTGGTTGCCGCAGTGGCGATTCCGGGTGGGGCGTTCGCGTTCATGGTTCTGATGGCGGCGTGGTTTGTGCCGCTGGTCATGGGCGTTGGCATGTCCGTCATCAGTGGCCCAGGAACGGCGTGGCCGCGTGCGTGGCTGGGGAATCCTGGTGCGGACGACGCGACGGGCGGTGGTCGAAGCCTGTTTCGCTCTGATCACGTTGCCGCACGAGGTCGCCGTGACCGTGGATGCGATGGTGCGCACCGGTTGGCGCCTGCTCAGTGGCCGACGCTTGCTGCAGTGGACGACGGCAGCGGATGCCGAGCGAAGTGCGGCGCGCGGGTTGTTCGCAGTTATGCGTCGGATGTGGGCCGCACCGTTATCAGCCGCTGTCGGCGTTGCGTTGGCATGGATGAATGGCGTCGATCTCACGCCAGCAATAGTGCTGGCCATCGTGTGGGCGCCGGCCGGTGTGATCGCTTGGGCGATCAGCCGCCCTCCGCGCGACACAGCGGTGCATTTGATCCCGGAACGCGCTCAGCATTACCATCACCTCGCGCGCCGAACCTACGCCTATTTCAAGGATTTCTGTGGTAAGGACGCGAATTTCCTGCCGCCGGATAATATCCATCTCGCGGATCACCGCATCGCGCATCGCACCTCGCCGACCAATATCGGCCTGAAGTTCTTGGCGGACCTCGGCGCGCGCGATCTCGGCATGGTCGGTCTGCATCGGCTGCTGACGCGGCTGCATGGCACGCTGGCGACCATGGGTACGCTGGAACGCTATCGCGGGCATTTTCTCAACTGGTACGACACCCAGACCGGTCAGCCCTTGCATCCGCGCTATGTCTCGACGGTCGACAGCGGCAATTTGGTCGGACATTGCCTCGTGCTGCATCAGGGCCTGCTGGCCTTCGGCAACGAAGCGGTGTGGTCAGCGCGCATCGCCAGCAGTCTCGCGCAAACCTGGGAGTTGACCGATGATGCCCTGCGCGGCGTCGGCAGCGACGTGGCCAAGGCGGAGCGTAGCCGACTGGCGGCGGCCCTGGTGCGCCTCCAGGCCGCGAACGAGAAACCCGATCGTCAGCTGCTGGCCGAGATCGCCGATACGGCGGCCGCGCTCGCCTTGGTGGCGGGAGATGCGGCGGCGGACGGCTGGGTACGGCGTTTCGCCGCCCAGGCCGCTGATGTGCGGGCGGATATCGATCGCCTGTTGCCGTGGTGCGATGGACGCCCACTGCCCGCGTCGGTGGCGGCGCAGTTGACGGCGGCGCGTACGCCGCAGGCGATTGCCGATCTGCGCCACAGTGTTCTGCTGTCGCTGAGCAGCGGTGATCTGGCTGACGCCGTTACGGCCGCATCGCAGGCAGCGGCAGCGCTGTTACAGCAGGCGGGAGACTGCGCCCATCTGGCGCACGACATGGCCGAAGCGGATTTTGCCTTCCTGCTCGACGACCGGCGCAAGTTGTTCGTTATTGGCTACCACGTGGGCGAACATCGTCCGGATCAGAGCTGTTACGATTTGCTCGCCAGCGAAGCGCGTCTTGCCAGTTACATCGCGGTGGCGCAACGCCAAGTCGATCAAGATCACTGGTTCCGCCTCGGTCGCTTGGTCATCGACACCGGCGATGGTCGCGCGCTGGTTTCGTGGTCGGGATCGATGTTCGAATACCTGATGCCGCCCTTGGTAATGCCGAGCGCGCCGGGCACGCTGCTGGGAGAAACCTGTCGCGCCGTGGTCGAGCGCCAAATCGCCTATGGCCGCGGTCGTGGGGTGCCGTGGGGAGTCTCGGAATCGGGATACCTGCGCACCGATCAGCATCTGACCTATCAATACCGTGCTTTCGGGGTGCCCGGGTTGGGACTCAAACGGGGGTTGGCGGATGATCTCGTCATTGCGCCGTATGCCTCGATCATGGCGCTACCGATCGCACCGCAGGCGGTGTGGACCAATTTGCAACGGCTGTATGCCGATGGTGCGGGGTGTGTTTATGGTCTGGTCGAAGCGATCGACTACACGCCCTCGCGTCTGCCGCGGGGTCAAACCCACGCCGTGGTGCAGCAGGTGATGGTCCACCACCAGGGCATGGCCTTCCTGGGATTGGTCGATGTGTTGGCGGGCAGCCCGATGCAGCGGCGGTTTCTCGCTGACGCGGAAATGAGGGCGGTGGAACTGTTGCTGCATGAACGCGTGCCGCGCTTGGCCGAACCGGCGGAGCCGCATGCGAAGGAGGCAGCGGCGGCAAACGAGCCGCTGGCTGCGGACGCGGTGCCGCTGCGCATCATCACGGATGCAACCCAGCGCGACGAAGTCGCCCTGCTCTCGAATGGTCGCTACCACGTCATGATCGGGGCTGGCGGCGGCGGTTGGAGTCGTTGGCGTTCGGTCGCGGTGACCCGGTGGCGCGAAGACCCCACGGTCGAAGCGCAGGGCTGTTTCTGCTTCCTACGCGATCTCGCCAGCGGTGAGCGCTGGTCGGCGGCGTATCAACCCTTAGCGGGGCGCGCGGATTCCACCGAGGCCATTTTTACCCAGGCCAAGGCCGAATTCCGCCGCATTGTCACCGACATCGATTGCCATACCGAAATTGCGGTCTCGCCGGAAGACGATGTGGAGGTCCGTCGTCTGACGCTGCGCAACCGCAGTTCGCGGGTGCGCACCATCGAGATCACCACCTATGCCGAGGTCGTGATCGCGGCGCAAGCTGCCGACGAGGCGCATCCCGCGTTCAGTAATTTGTTCGTGCAAACGGAAGCTTTGGGCGATCGCGGGGTGCTCTTGGCCACGCGTCGCCCGCGCACCGCGCAGGAACGGCCGCCAACGCTGGTCCATCTCGCCACGGTGCATGGCGCGGCTTCGGAAGTCTCGTGGACCAGCGCCCGCGCCAGCGTGATTGGTCGTGGTCGCAGTTTGGCGAATCCGATTGTGCTCGAACGCAGTGGAGATCTCGATGGTGTCACGGGTGCGGTGATCGATCCCGCCGTCGCGATCCGACGGCGGGTACGCGTTCCAGCAGAAGGTCATGTGATCGTCGATGTCGTCATCGGAATGGCGGAAACCCGTGATGGCGCAGTCGCCTTGGCCGGCAAATATGCCGAGCAACGCTTCTGCGATCGGGCCTTTGAGATGGCCTGGACCCACGCGCAAGTTGCGCTGCGGCAATTGGCCGTCGACGAGCGCGATGCCCAACGCTTTGCACGGCTGGCTGGGGCCATCGTGCTGCCGACGGCAGCGCGCCGGGCGTCGCCGACCGTGCTGGCGCGTAATCGCCGCGGTCAGAGCGGCCTGTGGGGTCATGGGGTATCGGGTGACCTTCCGATCGTGCTGGTGCGTATCGCGACCGCGGAAGTCCTGGAATTGGTGCGCTCAGCGGTGCAGGGCGCATGCGTGGTGGCGCAGCAAAGGTCTGATCGTCGATCTCGTGATTTTGGTCGACGACCATTCGGTGTATCGCCAAGCGCTGGTCGATGCCGTCACCGGTATCGTCAGTGCGAGTCCGGAAGCGGCGTTGATCGATCGCCCAGGTGGGGTCTTCGTGCGGCGCAGCGACCAGATGGGCGATGAAGACCGCATCATGTTTCAGGCTCTGGCTCGGGTCGTCTTGTCGGGTCAGGATGGCACCTTCGCCGAGCAGGTCGATCGTCGGCCACGCCAGGGCGAACGCATTCCGCGTTTTGAACCGCGACGCAGTGCCCTCACGACCATCGACGCGCCACTGGCGCGGCGCGATGACCTGATGTTCCGTAATCGTTGGGGCGGCTTCACCAAAGATGGCCGCGAATATGTGCTGGTCTTGGCTGCCGGCGAAGCGCCGCCGCAGCCGTGGATCAACGTTATCGCCAATGCCTCATTCGGTGCCGTGGTCAGCGAACGCGGCAGTGGTTATACGTGGTTAGAGAACAGCCACGAGTTTAGATTGACCCCGTGGCATAATGACCCCGTCCGCGATCGTAGTGGCGAGGCATTCTATCTGCGCGATGAGTCCACCGGCCGTATCTGGTCGCCAACACCGGGGCCGTGCGGTCGCAACGGCAATTACGTCATCCGCCATGGCTTCGGCTACACCGTCTTTGAACACAACGAGGATCGCATCGCCAGCGAGCTGTGGACCTACGTCGCTGTCGATGCACCCGTGCGGTTCTGGTCGATCACCTTGCGCAATCACGGCACCGAACCGCGTCGGCTGTCCATTGCTGGCTACCTGGAATGGGTCTTGGGAGAATTGCGCGGCAAGACCGCCCCGCACCTGATCACTGCGCGCGATGTGCGCAGCGGGGCGTTGACCGCGAACAATCCCCACCATGGCGACTTCGGCGAACGCGTGGCGTTCTTCGATTGCAGCGAACGTGAACGCAGC
Source organism: uncultured candidatus Brocadiaceae bacterium (assembly GCA_964415495.1). Taxonomy (GTDB): domain Bacteria; phylum Planctomycetota; class UBA11346; order UBA11346; family UBA11346; genus CAYQAQ01. The sequence goes on from CAYQAQ010000158.1 coordinate 4,457, forward strand.
TGCACCGCTGACCGTGCTGAATTCATCGGCGTTGGTGGCAGTCTTGCGTCTCCAGCAGCGCTGAGTCGCGCGCGGTTGTCCAATCGCACCGGGGCGGGTTTGGATCCCTGTGCGGCGATGCTGACCACCATTGACCTGGCTCCGGGTCAAGAACGGCAAGTGACCTTCATCATGGGCGTGGGTGCACACGCTGACGATGTTCAACAGTTGATTCAGCGTTTCCGTGGCAGTGGCAACGCGCGTCGCGCCTTGGAAAACGTGTGGGGGCAGTGGAATCACGCACTCGGCAGCATCCATGTCGAAAGTCCGGATCTGGCCGACGACCATCTGGTGAATGGCTGGCTCGCCTATCAGGTGCTGGCCTGTCGCGTGTGGGCGCGCACCGGCTTCTATCAGTCGGGTGGTGCGTTCGGTTTCCGCGATCAATTGCAAGACGTCATGGCCCTGGTGCATGCCGCGCCGGCGATCACGCGCGAACAGCTGCTGCGCGCCGCTGCGCATCAGTTTCGCGAGGGTGATGTCCAGCATTGGTGGCATCCGCCCGCCGGACGTGGCGTGCGGACGCGGTTCAGCGACGATCTCTTGTGGCTGCCGCTGGCGGTGGCGCATTACGTGACGGCGGTCGGCGACCGCGGCGTGCTCGATGTGGACGTGCCGTTCCTCGAAGGCCGACCGGTCGATGTGCAGGAAGAAGCCTATTACGATCAGCCGGGCCAGAGCGACGAACGTGGTACACTGTTCGAGCATGGCGCGCGCGCGATCGATCTCGCTTGTACGCGCACCGGTCCGCACGGCCTGCCGCTAATCGGTTGTGGCGACTGGAATGACGGCATGAACCTGGTTGGCGAGCACGGCAAGGGCGAGAGCGTGTGGCTGGCGTTCTTCCTGTGGCAGGTGATTCAGGACTATGCGCCGATCGCTCGCGCGCGTGGTGAGTCTGCTCGTGCGCAGCGCTGGCAGGAGCACGAAACGGCGATCATCGCGGCGGTCGAACGGGAAGCCTGGGACGGCGGCTGGTATCGCCGCGCGTCGATGGATGACGGTCGCTGGTTGGGCTCTGCAGCTGCGGATGAATGCCAGATCGATTCCCTGCCGCAGAGCTGGGCCGTGCTTACGGGGGCTGCGGATCCGCAACGGGCGCGTACCGCGATCGAGGCCGTCGATACGCGCCTGGTGCGGCGCGAGGACCGCTTGATTCAGCTCTTCGATCCGCCCTTCGATACCGGCAGCTTTGAGCCCGGCTACATCAAAGGCTACCTCCCCGGTGTACGCGAAAACGGCGGCCAATACACGCATGCCGCTTTGTGGACGGTGATGGCTTTCGCGCATCTGCGCGACGCCGCGCGGGCGTGGGAGTTGTTCGACCTGATCAATCCGGTCTCGCACGCTGACACGCCCGAGAAAGCCGCGGTGTATCAGGCCGAGCCCTACGTCATCGCCGCCGACGTGTACGGCGTTGCCCCACACATCGGTCGGGGTGGCTGGAGTTGGTACACTGGCAGCGCCGGCTGGTGTTACCGTCTGTTGGTTGAACACCTGCTCGGCCTGCGCCGCGCTGGCGACTATTTGCTGGTGCGGCCATTGATGCGCCCGGAATGGCCGGGATTCACCGTCCATTACCGCTTCCGCGATGCGACGTTCTATCACATCGTGGTCACTCGACGTGGTGCGGGTCATGACGTGGTGCGACTACGCCTGGATGGGATTGAGCGCACCGATGGGCGGATTCCGCTGACCGATGACAAGCAACATCACCGGGTGGAGGTAGAGGTGGGGTGAAGTCTCGTCCGTTTGCTCACCAGCACAGGGGCGATGACATCACGAAGAGTCGGGAATAATCGTGACGGGATTGTGCAGCGATGCGAAGGCCGACGCGGGATGACCAGCGAGCGACTGAATCGGGTGAGAAAGTCGGCGAGGAAGCCCTCAATTATTGCTTGTCGGCGCTACCGACTCCGGGTGTCTGCGCATCATTCGCACCACCGCCAGCAGGACGCCCAAAGCAATGACCAGGATCGGGCCCTCGACCGCGAGTTCGATGCGGCCGGTCTGACGCAGAAACGTGGTCAGCGCCCAGATGACGAGGAAGGGGCCGACGACCAAGGTGCCTCGGCTCATGCCGCCGACGATCGGGATCAGCACGCCGATGGTGGCCAGGAGCAGGACCCAGATCCAGTTGACCTGGGGCATGACCTCTTGGGCATGCAGCAACCAGCCGATGCCGATGGCGATGAGCAGGAGGGGGGCGACGAGATGGTGCATCGCGGTCCAGGCTAACAGGTCCGCCATGAACTCCCAGGGCGGACCTGCAGGGGCGTGTCAGGCCAAACTTCGGTGCAGCGGGCACTATTTGCGTTGCCAACGGTCGGCTGCGGTAAGGACTGTGCGTGGCTCGTCGCCATCCAGCCAGGCTCGAGCCAGCGGTCACCTGGGTGAAATAGTTCGGCTCTGTGCCGCGATCAGTGGGTAGTTGCCGGTCAAGCGACAGGCCCAAGGTGT
>CAYQAQ010000159.1:0-3935 GCA_964415495.1 uncultured candidatus Brocadiaceae bacterium
GGTCATCGACCCTGGGCTTGCCGCGGGACTTCGGAAAAAATGGCCGCAGCCGGTCAACCTGCGCGTCTGACAACCAAAAAAGATCGCTCATCATGCCTCCCCACTTTGGAAGCTTGAATTACGCCGCAAGCCGTCGCTCAAGCGGATTTATAGGTCCTGACCGTAGTCTCCCTCCGCTTTCCGCTCTGGTTTTCAAACCCGGGACTACGCCCCGCCAGCCTTTGTAAAACCGAGTGCGTCAAGCTTCGGCGCGAACTCTTCTAGATTGGTGGCGGGGACCCCTAAGACGAACAGATCACGCGCTCTTGTAAGTGCGACATAGCCGATCTTGCCGACTTCTGTCCCTGTGCCGCGCAGCAGTTCATCGAGATGCGAACGATTGCAGATGTAAAGAACGCCCCTGATGCTCTCACCTTTCACCTTGTGAACGGTGGAGACGCGGAATCTTGGCACATCCTCGATCCCCAATCCTGCGGATCGCATAAGCGGCTGGTTGAGGATATTCCGCTTCGCCAGCTTTGCTTTCCAAGTGGTAGCAGCCTTCAAACCATGCTCCGCCGAAAGCGTGGCAAGTAGGGCTTCAGCCCGCGCCAGAAGGGTAGGCTGCCAAGCAGTGTCCGCCACAAGAGACGCAAAAGGTAACCCGCTGGCCGGGTCTTTCACGAACGTCCACAACACCCTTCGCAGCGCCTGGGAACTCCGTTCACCTCCGCCGCGGCGGATAAGTTCAGAGAGCAAAGCCCCATAGCCGTCGTCCAGCAAGCCGACGACGCCAGCGCAGCAGTACTCGAACGCGTCATCGAAGCGACTAAACTTGTCTCGCTGGATCGCAGCGTCCACGAAGTGTCGCAAGACGCCCTGTCCTTGTTCCTCTTCGCCGCCAGCCCATTCAGCCGCCCATTCTGCCGACCGGCAGAGCACGGCCGCATCTTTGCATGCAATACCTGCTTGACCTAGCAGCGCGGCAAAGGATTTCAGCGCATTGTCTTTCTCCCCCTTCTTGTACCCGAAATAATAGGCACCCGACAAAGTTTCCAATGCCGTGCGAGCGGCTGTGTCTGCGCGCCCTGAGAGTTTGTTTGCGATCGCGACGATGCTCGGAACTGATCGAAAGTTGGTCTCGAGCATCCGGCTATCGACATCATCACGAGCCGCGTACTGTCCCAGAAACGCACCGGTCGCACCAGAGAACTCGTAGATGCCTTGGTTGAGATCCCCGATGAGCGAGACCTGCACACCGGCATCTTGCAAAGCCATAAGGATCAGCTGGTGCAGCTTGCCGATGTCTTGGGCCTCATCAACAAGGATATGCGGATAGCGGCGCGCCAGCGCGCGGCGGATCAGAGGACGGGTCTTGAGGACTTTCAGCGCCCAAAAGCTTCCCAGAGCGTGTGAGTAGGCACCGACCACCGCCAGTTTCGTGATCGCCGTGATGGCTACTTCCCGATCAACTACGGTCTTCCCCCGTCCGACTTCAAACTGAAGGCCTCCGGTCTCCGCAACGACGAGCTGAAGCGCGGTTGTTGGTTGTGGCCTCGTTCCATCCCAGACCGTGAAGTTCGCGAGGAATGGTTCGCTGCCATGTACCAGGAAAGGCGTCCTCGCACATCCCATGACAAGATGGCCGTGGGGGCGGATAATATTTGAGGTAATAAATGCGTCGACTGTGGCTATTTCGACGCTGCCTCGGCGGTTGTCGCCGGGCATCGCCTGCAGCAAGGAGTTGTAGTCACTATTAAACGTGTCGACGGCTACGTTGGAAAAGGACAAGAGCGCGATGTGGCCGTGGCAGTCGTCGAGAAGCTTGCGCATCGCAGCGAGCCGCCGGACCGCAGTCGCGGTCTTGCCGCTTCCCGCGCAGGCACTGACCGCCATAGGTTTTAGAGGCGCCTCAACAATCTCCCGCTGCTGCGGCGATAGATTTATCATGGCTTGCACGCATGAATTACGGCATCTCTGATGTAGGTCGGAATTTCGATTTCGAGATTGTTATCGTCAATTTGCGCTGCGAGCGCTTGCGCAAATGCACCCTTCTGAACGTTTGTTTTACCTTTGGGCCGCTCGAACATACGCGTGAACAGCGCCTCTGCCTTTTCCCTGTCGTCCGTCTTCGACGCGACCTCAGTTTCAAGAGCAGTGCCGATCTGAGGATGTAGCTCCTTGAGGGCTGCCAGCATGGCCTTTCTGTTGCTTTCGTGAAGCGCGAAGTCGTACTCAAAGGTCTTCTGGCCGTGGAAAACTTTGACAAATGCGTCTTCTAGCCCCTTCATCGACGCTGTGTTGCTTGAAATCGTAATGCTATCGGTTGCGGATGGATAGTGAGGCTGATTTTTGCCATCGGCGTCGACGGTGTATGGATCTGCATCTGTAATGACGGCAACTGGTATCTTGATGGCCGTCTCCCCGAACAGCGGCATGAACGAGTCGAAGTTCAACCCTTCGACACTGATCAGGCTGACACCGTGGTTGCGAAGATCATGGTTCATGCTCTTAGCTAACAGATTGATCATCATCAGCTCGGCGGCACCTTCGACGAAGATGACACGGCGTGCGAAGAAGAGTTCTGCGCGCGTTACATCGAGGTAGCGTTTCAGCTTTTCCTTTTTTCCCTTTGCAAAACTGACTGACCTCGGATGGAAGACCTCGACACCTGAATTCGTCTCAACCAGGCATTCGACGGCGTTCAAATCGGCGATGCTAGCAAAATTTGGAGAGTGACTTGTGACAAAGACTTGGACGGGCCGCTCACCTGCCGCGACTTTGATGTCTGATAGGTACCGCAAGAGAATGGCCTGTAATTGCGGATGCAGATGCGCCTCAGGCTCTTCGACGATCAAGCTGCGATAGGCCGAATCCGCGTTCTTCGCGAGTTCGCTTAAGACCACGGCCATGAAGATCAGGTTGTTGTAGCCTAGACCATTACGTTCTATCTCGAAGCTGTCGACCAGTAGCGATAGGCGCGAGGCGAACTTCGTGAAGTCAGAACCGCTAAGCTCGACCGCCAGCATCTGGGCCAGTTGATCGCCCAACATGCTCTTGTGGCGCCCAGTGATGGCTTCTTGCGTCTCAACAATCGCTTTGAGCGCCTTTATTTCCTTATCTAGGTCTGCAAGCTTCTGGGCGATCTCCTCTTTTCCCGCGTCATCAGACAAAAGATGCAGCAACCGAGACAACTGGCTTGTACGGCTCGGGCGAAGGCTAAGCTCTGCATCGCGCAGCGGCTGCAGATAGACGCTGCGCAGGTTGTCCAGCATGGTCGCCGTCATCGCGATTTCATAATGGACGCCGCAGGTCTTCCTCGACCTCAGCCGTCCGGATTTATCCGCATCGCCATAGGTCACTCGGAGAAGTACTTCCGCCTTTCCCGTGCCATCAGCCCTTAACCCATGCATGAAGTCGGCTTCATCGTCGAGAGACAGGTCCTTGAAAATATAATCGAAGACAATATCACCCGTTGCAGTGCCCCCCTTAGGAAGATGGACGTCATCGGCGCCAAAGCGCGGATAGGGATCATCTGTTCCGGCGAGAAGCGCTCGCAAAGCGTCAACAACGGCTGTCTTTCCGATATTGTTCGGGCCGACGATGATGTTGAGGCCAGGTTCGAATTCTATCGTTGCAGATTTTATGCGTCGAAAATTGTTAATCGTAAGTGATGCCAGATACATGGTGTCCCTTATGGAGTCGCGACTCTTTCCAGCTGGTGTCGACTCAGGTTGCCCCAAGCACATCTATCGGCAAAGGCTTTTCGGCGACAGAATACCCAGCTCGGGTCGACAGCTCGCGATCTTGGTTGAGGTCACCATGGGCGATGCTGAGCGCCGCGCGATACTTCAGCCCCGGCCCGGGGGCCGCCATCAGGATGTCGGAAACCTCCTCCACGCTGAACACCACCGGCAATCGACGCAGCTCCGGCCGGAGCTGCATGAACCGCTTCA
>CAYQAQ010000159.1:3945-6904 GCA_964415495.1 uncultured candidatus Brocadiaceae bacterium
CGCGCCCGCAGGTCATGCCGATGAAGAACCGCAGCGCCACGATGCGGGTGTTGAAGGTTGATGGCGTGACCCCGGCATCGGTCATGTGCAGTTGATACGCGCGCAATTCCTCCGGCCTGGCGGTATCGGTGGAGCGGTTCAAGAGGCGGGCGAAGTCCTTGATGGCGCGGATGTGCGATTTCTGGGCTTTCTCGCCAATGCCCCGGATGCGCATGTCTTCGACCATCCGTTGGCGCAGCGAGGTGGTTCTTTCCTCCGTCATGGGAACCTCCTGTTTGATGAGGGGACGACCCCGATCGTCAGGCGGAAAGGTGATGTAGCCGAGGCGCCGCACATTGCCTGCGAGCCTGGACACCCGTATTCGCGCCGCTACTGGTGAAATCCCGAGTGTGACGACCAAATACTCCGCGACTCCGCTCGATAGGCAAGGTCCGTGCGTTTCTAGGAAGCTTTCAACCAGGTCGCTCATGATGTTTCGCCCATGTCACACAGCGCTATTAATAACATGAGTACATGGGCGGGTCACAGATTTTGCGTTGTCCACCTTGCACTTTGAATTCGTGCGATAATTTCGCTTCCAAGGAGCGGCGAAAAATCAACGATGTCACAGTGGCCGTGTCCGATAGGCCCGCATCGCTCAAGACGGTGCCAATTTGTGCGTCTAGTGTGGGCGCCAAAAGCACGGCTGGTTGGTTGTTCGACCGTGTTTGCCGCTGTTTGCCCTCACGGTTGGCCCGAGTGCTCTTCGCTGCGATGCGCCCGAACGGCTGCTACTCTTCCTTGCTGCGCACGCCATGCCGCGCAGTCATCCGTCCGCTCTCCGCCGATTCTGTGGAAAAACTCCTGTTCGCGAGCGCAGAATCCCGGCGCTCGTGACTGGCGCAAGCGCCTTTCTTGTCAGGCGTTTCGCGGTTTCTGCGGTGCGGGAAGGAGCTTGGCCAGTTTCCGGAGGTTCTGAGCGGTGGCGGCGAGGAGGAATTCGTCGTTCGCGCCGCATGGACCACGCAATCTGAGTCGACTGAGGCCAAGGATGCGCTTCAGGTGGGCGAAGAGCATCTCGACCTTCTTCCGAAGCTTCATCGAGACCGCGTATTGCTCAGTTCTGGCGATGTCGCGGGCGACCTGGCGGGCGTCTTCGTGTTCCTCGCGGGTGATGGATCTGGCATCGGCATTTGGGCAGCATTGCTGTTTCGACGGGCAGGCCTGGCAGGTCAGTTTCAGGGCGCGGTATTTGGCCCGACCCTCACTGGTCGGCCCCCGGTGCGGGTCGGAATAGTTCCGGCGGAACTGCTTCAGCTCGTGGCCTTCCGGGCAGATGTATCGATCGTTCTCGGCGTCCCAGTCGAAGTCCGCCCGGATCCAGGTGCCGTCGGTGCGCCCGGACTTGTCGAAGACGGGAATATGCGGGGCGATCTTGCGGTCAACGAGCCAGCCCAGCATCGGCCCGGTGCCATACGCGGTATCGGCGATCAGGCGTTCGGGATGCAGGTCGAATCTGGTCTTCACCCGATCCAGCATGGTCTTGGTCGAGCCGACCTCGGCCTGCCGGATCGACCGTGTCGCCTCGACGTCGACGATGACCCCGTGATCCTTGTCGATCAGGTAATTGTCGGAATAGGCAAAGAATGCTGGCCCCTTGCGCGCCGCGGTCCACTGGCTGGCCGGGTCGGAATGCGAGGTGAACTTGGGCCGGACCTCGCTGGCGGCACCGAACGCGGCCTCATCCAGCGTGTCGAGATACTCGCGCACGGCGCGGGGCGCGTCGGTCGGGGCGATGGCCGAGGCATCCCAATCCTCCTTCGGTGTGGAGTTCTGCTTGTTCGCATCCGCCTCGATCAGGCTGGCATCCACCGCCATGCGCTGGCCGCTGACCAAGCCCTCTTCGATGCACCGTGCGACGGTCGTCTCGAACAGATGACGCAGCAACTCGCTGTCGCGAAACCGGCCGTGGCGGTTCTTCGAGAACGTTGAGTGATCCGGGACCCTGTCGGAAAGATCGAGGCGACAGAACCAGCGATACGCGAGGTTCAGATGCACCTCCTCGCAGAGCCGACGCTCCGACCGGATGCCGAAACAATAGCCGACCAGCAGCATGCGGATCAGCAGCTCGGGATCGATAGATGGCCGCCCCGTGTGACTGTAGAAATCCGCGAGGTAGGCGCGGATGCCGCTCAGGTCGACGAAGCGAGCAATAGAACGCAGCAGGTGATCCTGGGGGACGTGATCCTCCAGCGAGAACTCGTAGAACAGCGCCGGTTGAGCTTCCTGCCGCGGTCCCATCATCGCCGATCCTCCCACCCATTGGCAGAATTGAATCAGCATGACGCCCCTCGATCAAGCGCGAGTTTTTCAACGGAATACGCCCATTCGATCGCCGACCATCAACCCTAGACACCATACAACTCCCGCAGCTGCTGCGGTACCGGCTCGGCAATATCCCACTGCACCGTGATCGGCGCATCCCCCTCCCAGCCCGCGAATTGCACCGGTCCAGCGTAGCGGAACGGGGCTGCGCGCCCATCGCGCAGTTTCGATTTTCGAAGGAACAGGTGAACCGTCCAGCCAGGTTCTGCGCCCGAGATGATGCGACCGCGCATGTCGTCGCGGCGTGTGCTGGTCTGGGTTTGCCAGACAAAGCGCGTGGGGCTCGCGAATTGGTCGGCGTAATGGCTGCCAACGGACATGCTACCTTTGTCCATCGTTACCAGAAGGATCATCGCCCGCACGCCCTTCAGGACCACGATACCAGCGTTCCACGAACCCGTGTTGAAGACCGCTCCGAAATGCGGCGCGATCTTGTCGCGCTGGTATTCGTGCCAGAGGGTCAGACCCTTGGCTGGGGCTATTGGAGCGGGGGCAGCACCTTCGGCGGCTTCCGCTAGACCGGTGCCCTCGGGCATGTCATAGGTCACATCCCGCGCCTGGAGATATCGCAGGAGCCGCCAGTCCACGAGTTCCG
>CAYQAQ010000160.1:0-6872 GCA_964415495.1 uncultured candidatus Brocadiaceae bacterium
CCCTTATGGCGAGATGGGGCGGATCGCCGTCGCCCATCTGCTGGCGCGCATCGCTCAACCGACGGTACCCCAAGGCGCGATTGCCGTGCCTTACCCGCTCAAGATCGGCTGAATCACTGGCCGCGCGGCTGCTGCCCGACAGCGGTGACAGCACCTGCCGCAACGACCAACCTCGCACCCATTACGGTTTACTCCCCGAGTCGAGGGGCTACCGTCCCGCCCTTCCCCGGAGCTCGCCCGTCCCATGCGCTTGTTTGCCCTCTACGCCACCTCGATCATTTCCGGCTTCTGCATGATGTCGCTGGAGATTGCCGGTGCGCGCCTTCTGCAACCAGTGTTCGGCTCGTCGATCGACGTGTGGGCGGCGATTATCACGGTGTTCATTCTGTCGCTGTCAATCGGCTATGTCGTCGGCGGACGGATGGCGGACCGTGCCAAGACCAACGCGGTTTTGGGCTGGATTCTCGCCGGAGCTGGCGCCTGCTTCCTGGTCATCCCCGTCCTCGCCTTGCCCTTCATGGAAATGCTGCCGACCACGATTACGCATGCGCGCTGGGGCGTGTTGTTTGCCGCCTTAGTCCTGTTTATTTTTCCGTCGCTGCTGCTGGGCGCCGTGTCGCCCATTCTGGTCAAGCTGGTCTTCGTCAGCGCTGAGCGCGTCGGTCGCACCACTGGCACGTTGTATGCCGTCGGTTCCTTCGGCAACGTGCTCGGCATTCTCGTCACCAACTACTACCTGCTCCAGTATCAGGACCTCAACCACATCATTTTCACCCAAGGCGTCGTGCTCGGCGTGCTTGGGCTTGCGCACCTCGTGAAGAAGGTCGATGCCACCGGCCATCTGGTCGCCAAGGAAGTGCCCCCGGCCGCCCCGGCTACCGCCGAGGGAGTCGCCGTATGAAGGGCCCAGCCATCGCTGCGGTTGCATTGCTGGTCATCGGTACCATCGGTTGGATCAATCGCAGTCATCCGTATCGCTTGGACCGTGCCGGCCAGCCGACCGACCAAGCCGCGTTGTCGCACCGCGACAGTGCGTATGCGTCGAGCACCTGGGTGGTTTCCGAAGCCGCCAATGTCATGGAGTTGCGCTTCTTCGATCGCGTCGAAGGCGGCGTCTGCCTGCGGCCGACCTGGGGTGAATTGCAGGTCATGGCCCAGAACCAGCCGGCGCTGAGTCATCTGGTGAGCAGCGAACCCGTACTTCCCGCGCCGGCCCATTGGATGTGGCCGCATGGTCCGCAGGGCAAGCTGCCCGATCCCGGCACCCTGCCGCATACGCGCTATGTCTGCCTGTATCCGGCTGCCATCCTGCTCAATGACCGTTTAGCCACCGAGACCACACCGCGCGATGCGCGCGCTGAGATCCTCGTGGTCGGCCTAGGTTCGGGTGTCGGCCTCGCGGTCTATGCCCACCATTTTCCGCATGCCTCGATCACCGTGGTCGACATTGACCAAACCGTCATCGATCTGGTGCGCGACCACTACCCCTTCATGCGTTGGCTGGAGACGCAGCAGACGGATGATGGCCGTCCGCGTCTGCGTCAGGTCGCCCTTGATGCGCGACAGTACATCCTGATGCATATCAAAGAGCGCAAGAAGCCCTTCGATGTCATCTTGCTCGATGCGTATACCTCGGGCTCAACCATTCCGCCGCATCTGATGACGCGTGAATTCTACGCCGAATGCGCCGCCGCCATGAGCGTCGATGGCATCCTGATGTCGAATATTATCGGCAGCTACGAACCAGCCAAGCCGAGCAGCACCAAGCATCTCGTGCTCGGCGGTGCCATGCGCAGCATGGTCGCCGGTGGCTTCACCTATGTGCACAATCTGCCGATCCCGCGCAGTCCGCAGGCACCGCAGCCGCGCGAACTGAAGAACAACATGGTCATGGCCAGCAAGGTACCGCTGTCGGCGCAAGCGCGCGGCGAAGCGTGGGAGCGCTTGCGCTCGTTCGTTCCGTATCCCGAGCTCGAACGCGGGCAGCCGCGTTACATCTCGCGCACGGTGTCGCTGTTCGGTGACGGTGCGTTGGTTGCCGCTGCAGAGCCGGCGGATGCCCTCGACCTGCGCGTGCCGGGACTGCGCGGCCGTTTGACGGCGCAGCACAATGCCATTTTCGGCACCCGCTACATCTCCAATGATCTCAGCATCATCAGCCAAGTGCGTAAGGCGATAACCGATGCCTACGCCGAGCGCGGTCGCCAACCCCCCGCCGGCTGGGCCGCCAGCACCGGCTCGCCGATCCTGGTCTATGACGAAATCGATTGGGTTGCGCATGCGCGCCAAGTGTGGGAATCGACCATTCGCGTGGCGCGCGCGCACAGCAGCCACGACGGCCAGACCTTGATCGGTGCGGATCAGCGCAGCGGAATCTTCCGCTCACCGCCGTTGTTCACCGACGCGCGCCCGAACGCAGACATCTACAACACCGGCGATTGAGCCGCGTTCGGCTCGACCTAAGCTTGCCCGCATGGCTACCGTCCTAGTCGTCACGCCGAACACCATGCTCGATCACCTCGCGCACGCAGCCTTTGCGCGTGGTGCGGTGAATCGAATCACGACGTTCACCGCGATCGCCGGAGGCAAAGGATTGAATGTCGGACGCGTGCTCGCCCGTCATGGCCACCACGTCATCGCCTGCGGCTTCGCAGGCGGCGAGAGCGGATGCGAACTCGCCGAGCTGGTCCGCAATGATGGCATGGACAGCGCCTTCACCCCCACCGCTGTCCGCACCCGAATCGGTTTCACGGTCAGTGATCCGGACGGCAGCACTTCAGCGGCGATTGAAAACGGTTTCGTGGTGACGCCAGCCGAGTGCAGCGCGCTGGTGCGCGCCGTCGAAGAGCGCCTGAGCGGATGCGATCTGCTCATCGGCAGTGGCTCGATTCCGCACTCAGCCTGCACCAGCTTATGGCGGCTTATCCTCACTGTCGCCGACCACGCCGGCGTGCCGTGCTGGATCGATAGTTACGGCGAAGCCATGCAGGAAGCGCTGACCAGCGGCCATCCACCGGCAGTCGCCAAACCCAATCGACAAGAATACGGCAATGGTCGCACGTGGCTTGCCTGTCCGGAACTGCATCTGACCGATGGCGATAAAGGTCTGCGCATCCGCCACCCGCAAGGCCGCTGGCGCGTGATCCCGCCGCGTATCACCGAACGCAATCCGATCGGTAGTGGCGACTGCTATGTCGCCGGCCTTGCTCACGCCCGCCTCAGCAGCATGGGCCTGATCGATCAATGGCGCTACGCCGCCGCTGCCGGGGCCGCGAATGCCGCCCGCGCTGATGTCGCCCGTATCGGCCCGTCCGACATCACCCCCCTGCTGGATCGCGTCACCGTCACCGCTGCGGATGACGACGAGGTGGCCGTATGAGTTCGCTGCGTCCGTGCTATTTGTCCAATGTCTTGATCGAAGAACGCGGCGATCAGCAAGTGATTTTCATCACCGAACGCGATGGCGGCCGCCGCATTCCCATCGTGGTTGGACCCTTTGAAGCCGCCGCCATCGAGCGCGCGATCAAGGGCGCGCGTTTCCCCCGTCCCCTGACCCACGATCTGTTCGTGAACCTGCTCGACTCCCTCGGCCAATCCGTGCGTGAAATCCGCATCGTCGATATGCGCGAAGGCACCTTCTACGCCGAAGTCTTGATCGTCGATGGCGACGGCAACGAGGTCCTGCTCGACTGCCGCCCCTCGGACGCCATCGCGCTCATGGTCCGCTTGCCGGGCGTCAGCTTGCAGGTGGCGGATGAGATTCTGGCCGAGGCGGGGTCGTAGACCCGAAGGCCGAAACCTGCTTGCGCCAGCCAGGGCACCCGATGCCATAGCTCCCCCATGCCGCCGCCCAATCCATTCGCTCCGCGTACCTATGGCTCGCTCGAAGCTGTCTCTGAGCGCGTCTTCTGCTGGCGCAACATCGTCAACAGCGCGGTTTTCGTTGGCGAGCGCGGCATTGCCGTGGTGGACACTCAGGTCAACCAAAGTTCGGCTCGGCGCCTGGTCGAGCATCTCCAGCAGACCTTCGCCAAGCCGATTCTGTTTGCGATCAACACCCACTACCATTGGGACCACGCTTCTGGAAATCGCGTCTTCAAGGATGCCGGGGCGACCCTGGTCGCCAGTCGGCGCACCGCCACAGCATTGATCGAACGCATGCCGCGGCAGAAGAACTTTCTCGCCTCGCGCGGCTTCGAACTGGGCGAGGATCCGCTGCAACCAGAGGTGTTTGCTGACGATGTACGCCGCTTGGATCTCGGCGGACTCACTTTGGAGCTGTCGCTTGGCCACGATGCCGAGACTGCCGATCCCACCCTGGTGTGGTGCCCGGAAGAGCGCCTGCTCGCGAGCGGCGATACGGTGATGACCGGCAGTTTTCCCATCTTCGGTCAGCCCAGTCAGCGCGAAGGACTCGAAAACGACGATTGGCTGGCTGCCCTCGACGAGATCCGCGGCTTCGGTGCTGACGCCGTGCTCACTGGCCATGGCCCTGTGGCCCGTACCGAGGAACTCGCGCTGCTGGAGCGCATCATGCGCTACTTCCTGACCGAAGTGCGGGCGCATCACGCTGCCGGGCGCAGTCTCGACGAGACCATCGCGCTGATGGAAGATGCGATGCCGGCCTGGATCACGCGCATTCCGGAAATCTGGGGCACGCCGCGCTATGCGATCCTGCGCGCCTGGGCGGGCGTGGCGGATCTGGGTGAACCGGGCTTCCAGCACGTCAAGCCGAGCGCGATTCCACGTGCACCGGTGACGCCGCTGGCACAGACCGATCGCGCCAGCTGGGAGGAGCTCATCGGCCAACTCGCCGAAGGCGGCGACACTCCGCAGGCGGTTGCGCTAGCGGAAATCGCCTGTGAACGCTTCCCCGATCAGCCGTGGAGCCATGTCGCCTTGGCGCGCACGCTGATCGCCGCCAGTCGCGGGATTGCCTCGGTACTGGAGAAAGGCGACTGCTTCCAGCGCGCCCGTCAGGCCGTGACCACAGCCCTGCGTCTGCAGAGCGACTACGCGCCTGCCCTGCTCGTCGATGGCCAGTTCCTGACCATGATGGCCTTCCGCAACGGCGAGGATCCGGATCGCGGTGAATCCCTGTTGGCGCGCGCGGAAGCCGGCGAGCTGACGGCGCGCGAACGCGCGGAAGTCGCCTTCTATCGCGGTATTGCCGCTCGTGCGCGCGGTGATGAAGCCGCCGCCAAGACCTTGTTCACCACCGCCGCGCGGACTGACAGCGGCTTCATGCCCGCCATCCTCGCCCTCGCCAGCGCTGGTCGCTGAAGCGACGCCGACGGCCGATGGATACTGCCTGTTTCAATTACGACCTTGATCCGGCGTTGATCGCCCAGCAAGCGATTGAACCGCGCGACGCCGCCCGGTTGCTGGTGTGCGACGCAAAGAGTCAGCGCCATCAGCACGTGCACGACCTAGACCAGCTGCTGGAACCCGGTGATCTGCTGGTGCTCAATCGTACACGGGTTATTCCCGCCCGCTTGTTCGGCAGCAAGAGCACCGGTGGTGAGGTCGAAGTGCTGCTCGTACACCGCGATGGCGACGCTGCTGACGGTGGCGAACGCTGGCGTTGTTTCGTGCGCGGAAAAGTACGCGTCGGCACGGTGATCCATCTCGATGGAATTGCCGCCACGGTTGCCGCCTGCGATGAGGAGAGCGGCGATCGTCTGCTCGATTTCCCGCGCGACTGCTCGGTACTCACCCTCGCGAATCGCATCGGGCACATGCCTTTGCCGCCGTACATCCGTCGCGACGACACCGCCGCCGATCGCGAACGCTATCAGACCGTGTTCGGTGACCGCCCCGGCTCCGTCGCTGCGCCGACCGCCAGCCTGCATCTGACGCCAGAATTGCTCGCACGCCTGGATGCGCGCGGCATTACTCGCGCGAGCGTCGATCTCGCGATCGGGCCTGGTACATTCAAGCCGGTTGTCACTGAACGCCTGGAAGACTACCGCATCCACGCCGAACACGCCGAGTGCCCTGCAGAGACCGTCGCCGCCATTGCCGCCTGCAAAGCACGCGGCGGGCGCGTGGTCGCTGTCGGCACCACCGTCGTCCGCACCTTGGAGACCGCCGCACGCCAACCCGGCGGCCTAGCTCCTTACGCCGATTGGACACGCTTATTTCTGCATCCTCCGCAACAACCCCTGGTGGTCGACGCTCTGCTCACCAATTTCCATCTGCCGCGTTCGTCGCTGCTGATGCTGGTCGCCTGCTTCACGGGCACCGATCGACTGCATGAGATCTACCGCGTGGCCATGGCCGAACGTTACCGCTTCTACAGTTATGGCGATGCCATGTTGTTTACCGCCTCAGGGCTGGCGGACTGATTCACCGCTCGTAAGCACCCACTGCCGCTGCGGCATCCTGCGGACGGGGCCGTCCGAGCAGGTCATCAGCAACACGGTGAGCGAGATCAGCGGTGCCGAGCGCCGGGCTACCGGGACGCAATCGAAAATCAGGATCGCTCACGTCATGACGGACGAAGAGCGCGTCGCCACGGAGATTACCTGAGAGCCATTGGTCGGGCACAGTCCCCTGGGCAAAGAGGTTAGACACGCTTTTTAATTCCGCGCATGTTCAATCTGCAGCGCAATCCCCTGAGGACGGCTGGAGGCCGCATTGTTGATCAGGCACACTTGCGTCGCAAACCAGACCAACAGATCGGCAACCTCGACCAAGGGCATGTGTTGTGAACGATGTCGACGTGATCTGAGTCACCCGAGGTGTATTCCACGCGCAGACTGGCGGCTGAACCCGCACGCTCCGGTGTCACAGTCACCCGGTTGCCATCGCCGCCGTGATAGCCGCCGGCGAAGGAGCCGAGGGCATAATCGTCGACCACGACCCACACA
>CAYQAQ010000161.1:0-6833 GCA_964415495.1 uncultured candidatus Brocadiaceae bacterium
CGGCCCGCTGAATGCAGCCAGGCCATCAATGACGGTGATCTTGTTCTTCTTCATCAAGAAACCGATGCCGCCGGCCATACCCTTGGCGACTTCGCGCGAGCGCGCCATCACGGCGGCAAAATCGACCTTCGCCGTACCCGCTTCGATGCCGTAGCTCTTGGCGTGTTGAATCGTCTGGAAAACCTCGGCGCTCTTGAGCAGCGCCTTGGTCGGGATGCAGCCCCAATTGAGGCAGATGCCGCCGAGGTGTTCGCGCTCGACGATGCCGACCTTCTTGCCGTGCTGCGCCGCTTTGATCGCCGCGACGTAGCCGCCGGGACCAGCACCAATAACCAGCACATCAAAATCAGCCATGGGATATCCTTACGAGAGACGATTACGGGTTGGTCCGACGACGACGCACATTCGCTTCTTTGGCCGTGGTGGCATTCCCGTCACCCGGCTGTTGCGGCATGAGCACCGTGGTACGCCGATTCGCAGGCGTCACTTCGGTGTGGCGCTCGGACCTCGGCTTCTGCGGGACGGGCGCGGTGGTGCGCTGCGACGCCGGCCGCTGGGGCGGCGGTGGCACGATGCCAAGTTCATCACGCGCGGTTGGCTCACGACGACGGCGATTGACCGACGTGGTGCCGCGCCCACGGCGCTTGCGCGGAACGAATGCCCAGATGCACACGACCAAGATCGCGACGCCCGCGATGCTGCCGATGATCACCAGGGGATTGGTGCCGGCCCCTGCTGGTGCGAGAGCTGGCACCTCGGCCGCTGCATCCGATTCGGCGAAAACCGGCGCAGCGTCGGCGGCAGCAGATGCTGCCACCTCCGGTTTTTGGGTCAGACGAAAGCCTTCCAAGACGGCATGCAGATCGGCATCGACCGCCGTCGCCTGCTGCTGCAAAGCGCGCACCTGATAGACGAAACCGTTGGCAACGAGCACGCGGAATAGCACCGCGTGAACTTGGCCCCTTTCATTCAGCGTCGCCGTCACTTCGCCTGCTGGCAGCCCGTCCCACGTGATCATGGTCACGCCCGTCCGGGTGTGATTGAGCCCCTGCTCACGTGCCGCGATGATAAAACTGTCAATGAGACCGGTCACGAACACCTGGTCCAGGTCCGCTGCCGTACGGCCATCGGGGCGGACCGTAATCAGAACCGCGCGTTCATCCGGACCATCGGCCATGGCCTGGGCATACAGCCGGCCCTGCATGACCGCGTTCAACGACCGTTCACTCCAGCCTGATGGCAGCGGCAGACGCCAAAAATGCTTAGGCGACTCCATCGCCGACTCGGCCGCGCTGAGCGCGGTGAGTAACAAGCAGCACAGCAGCGTCAGGGCTCCGCGCACGACTCAGACGAGCAGGGTCGCGGGGTTTTCGAGCAGTTCGCGCAGCGTCTTGAGGAAGGCCGCCGCATCCGCGCCATCAACCGCACGGTGATCGGCAGAGAGCGTCACGCGCAGCACCTTGCCCGGCACCACGGCACCGTTCTTGACCACGGGTTCATCCTTGATGCCCGCCACCGCGAGGATCGCGACCTGCGGCGGATTGATGATCGCAACGAACTCGCTGATGCCGAACATGCCGAGGTTGGAGATCGTAAAGCTACCGCCCTGGAATTCCGCCGGCTGCAATTTGCCGTCGACGGCTTTCTTGGCCAACGTGCGCACCTCGGCGCCGATTTGGCGCACGCTCTTGGCATGCGCGCCTTTGACGATGGGCGTGATCAGGCCGTCAGGGATAGCAACTGCGACCGAGATGTCGGCGCTGTCGTACTGGCGCACACTGTTGCCGTGATAGGTAGCGTTGACCTTGGGATGCACGCGCAGAGCCAAGGCCGCCGCGCGTACGATGAGGTCGTTGACCGTTATTTTGACGCCGTCGAGCTGGCTGACCTGTTCGCGCAGCGCGCTCAGCGCACCGGCATCAATGCTCTCGGTGACGTAGAAGTGCGGGATCGTGGTCTTGGCTTCGAGCAGGCGCTTGGCGATGACCTGGCGCATGGCGCTCATCGCCACGTCGCTCTGCGCCGTGGCATCGGCGCGCAGCACACGCAGTTTGGGCGCAGCGGGCTTGGTTGAGCCACCGCCGCTCCCGACCTTGGCCGTGCCAGCCTTCAAGGCGGCGTCGACATCGCGACGCACGATACGCCCGTCAGGACCGGTGCCGGTGATCTGCGACAGATCGAGGGCATTCTGAGCGGCCAGACGCGCGGCGACGGGCGACACACGACGGCCTTTGGGCAGCGGCTTGGCGGCCGTCGGAGTTGCCGCTTTCGCCGGAACCTCGGCTACAGGCGCAGCGGGTGCGACTGCCGGCGCTTTCGCCTCAGGGGCCGGAGCCGCGCCACCCTCGAGTTCGGCATTGGTCTTCTTGGCCGCGGCCAGCGCCTCGGTGATGTCCTCGCCCGCCTTCTTAACGAAAATCGCGGCGACTTGGTTGACCTTGGCTAGAGAACCCTCAGGGAGCAGGATTTCGGCGACGATGCCGGCATCCAGACATTCCCATTCAACCACGGCTTTGTCGGTTTGAATCTCGGCCATCACTTGGCCGCTCTTGACGGTATCGCCCTTCTTCACCTTCCATGAGACGATGGTGCCATCGGTCATGGTGGGCGACAATGCGGGCATGGTCTGTTCGATGGCCATGGCGGGTCTGGAATCCTTCCGGAAGAGCGGCAGTGCGGTCAGCAGTGATCAGCGGTACAGGGCGGTCTTAACGGCAGCGATGATGCGGTGCGGCATCGGCAGCGTCTCACGTTCGAGATTGGCGGCGTAGGGCATCGGATTTTCGGCCGAGGCCACCCGCTGCACCGGTGCGTCGAGATCGTCGAAGGCGTGCTCCATGAGCTGGGCCGACACCTCGGCGCCGAAGCCGCCGGTGCGATAGCATTCTTCGACCACCACGCAGCGGTTGGTCTTGGCTACTGACTCGCAGATGAGCGGCACGTCGAGTGGTTTGATCGTGCGCGGATCGACGATCTCGCACGAGATGCCGTCCTTGGCCAATTCCGCGGCAGCTTCGAGCGCCCAGTGCACGCAGCGATTGATCGCCACGATGGTGCAGTCGGTGCCTTCACGCTTGATATCGCCAACGCCGAAGGGCAGCAGATATTCGTCGACCGGGATTTCCTGCTCGGCGTTGTAGAGCATCTCGTTTTCGAGGAAGCACACCGGATTGTCTTGACGCAGCGCGGTCTTCATCAACCCCTTGGCGTCATACGGCGTCGAGGGCGACACCACGATCAGGCCGGGGAAATGGCTGTAGAGCGCTTCGACCGCATGCGAGTGCTGCGACGACACGCGCGGACCCGCGCCGTTGGGGCCGCGCATGACCAGCGGAATCGGGAACATACCGCCGGTCATGTAGCACATCTTCGAGGCGTTCGAGATGATCTGGTCGAAGGCGACAAAACTGAAATTCCAGCTCATGAACTCGATCACCGGGCGCAGACCGGTCATCGCCGCGCCAACCGCCATGCCGGTGAAACCGGATTCGGTGATCGGGGTGTCGCGGATGCGCTCGGGGCCGAAGATGTCGAGCAGGCCTTTGGTGACCTTGTAGGCGCCGTTGTACTCGGCGACTTCTTCACCCATGATCAGAATGCTGTCATCGCGCTGCATCTCTTCGTAGAGTGCCTGGCACAGGGCCATGCGCATTGAGACGAGCTGGGTGCCGTCGCCGAACAGCACACCTTTGTGACCGTTGATCGGATCGCCGTCTTTGGGATTGAGGTTGCGACGCGTGGTGAGCGGATGGGCGAGGCGTGACACGGCGTTCATTTCCCTGTTCATTTCCCTGTTCATTTCTCAGCAAAGACGTGGCGGGAAAGATCGGACAGCGGCGGTTCGGCACTGTCGTCAGCGAATTTCATCGCTTCCTGGATGCGGGTCAGCACTTGCTCATCGACCTGTTCGGCCTGGGTTTCCGTCAGCCACTTTGCGGCAATGAGGTCGAGCTTGATGCGTTCGATCGGATCGCGGGCCTGATATTCCTGCAACTCTTCCTTGGTGCGATAGAGCGCCGGATCTGATACCGAGTGGCCGCGATAGCGGTAAGTCTTGGCTTCGATCAGCACCGGCTTGCCGGTGCGCGCGAGGGCGATCGCCTGCTGCGCCGTTTTCCACGATGCGTAGAGATCGAGCCCGTCGAAGGTGAACGAGGCCATGCCGTAACCGGGCGCTTTCGCTTCGGCGATATTCTCGACCGAGACCGCGCGGTGACAGGCAGTGCCCATGCCGTAGCGGTTGTTTTCGATCACGTAGATCGCCGGCAGATTCCACAACGCCGCCATGTTCAGGCTCTCGTGAAACGTGCCCTGCGGCGAAGCACCATCGCCAAGGAAGGTCACGCTGACACCACCGGTCTTGCGATACTTCGCGGTCAGCGCCGCACCGGTGCCGACCGGGATCTGGCCGCCGACGATGCCGTGGCCGCCGAGGTACTTCTTCTCCTTCGAGAAGAAGTGCATCGAGCCGCCCTTACCCTTGACGTTGCCGGTGACCTTGCCGTAGAGCTCGGCCATCAGTTCCTTGGGATCAAGACCCAGCAGCAGCGCCTGCGCGTGACAGCGATAGGTGGTGACCGACGCATCGATCGTCGCATCCATATGATCGTAGAATCCGGTCGCGACCGCTTCCTGGCCAATGTAGAGATGCAGGAAGCCCGCGATCTTCTTCTTCTGATACGCGTCGATCGCACGCTCTTCGAAGCGCCGGATCAGCAACATGTTCTTCCACATCGCCAGCAGGCGATCCTTGCCGATTTCCTTGCGGACGGCGGCGGCGTCGATGCTGAGCGCACTGGCAGTGGTGGTAGCCATGAGATCCTCCGGGATCAGTCGTCGATGCGGATGGTGGAATTTGGCTGGGCAGCGGGTTCAGCGGCGGGTTCGGCCGGAGCGGGCTCAGCAGCCGGCGCGACTTCTGGAGCAGTGGCCTCTGGGGCAGCGCCTTCCGGAGCAACCGCATCGGCGGGAGCTTCCGGTGCCGGTGCCGCATCAGGTGCAGTCTCGACCGGCGGCACCATGATGGGCGGTGCAGCTGGTGCGACGTCCGTACCGTCGATGGTGATCGCATCACCGCTGATCGACGGTTGCACACCGGGTCCACCGAGGGCCTCGGCGCGACGCTGCGTCGAACCGATGGTGCCGTGCGGCATGGCGAGAATGGCGACGATCACCAGAAAGACGAAGACCATCCATCCGGTCACCTTGCTCATCTTGCGCCCGGCGCCGACGCCCAGAGTGCTATCGAGCTGACCGCCGCCACCGAAGGCGCTGGACAGATCGCCCGCACCGCCTTGCAGCAGGATCAGGCCGATGAGAAAGAAACAGAGCGGCCACAGAAGAATGATGAGCGCAAAGCTGAGCGTTTCGAACACAAAAAACTCCGATTAAGCCTGAGTGGCCTGAACGATGGCATGGAAGTCGGCGAGTTTGAGGCTGGCACCGCCGACGAGGGCGCCGTCCACATCCGGTTGAGCGACCAATTCCTTGGCGTTGTCCGGCTTCACCGAACCGCCGTAGAGAATGCGCACGGCATCAGCGGCCGCGCCGCCAAGATGCTGCTTGAGCAGACCGCGAATCACCGCGTGCGCTTCTTGTGCTTGTTCGGTGGTAGCCGTGCGGCCGGTGCCGATGGCCCACACCGGTTCATAGGCCACGATCAGCGTCGCGAGCGCGGCAGCATCGAAACCGTCGAGCGCGCCTTGCACTTGCTGCGTCAACACGCCAACGAGCTGACCGGCATCACGCTCGGCCAAGGTCTCACCGACACATAGAATCGGAATCAAGCCGCTCGCGAGGGCGGCCTGTAAGCGCTTGTTGACGGTGGCATCGGTCTCACCAAAGAATTGGCGGCGTTCGCTGTGACCGATAATGACGTATCCTGCGCCGGCGGCCTTCAGTTGGGTCGCGGAGATGGCACCGGTGAATGCGCCTTTCTCTTCCCAAAAGAGATCTTGGCCGCCAACGCCGATCGATCCGGCCGCCTGCGCCACCGGATACAGGGCGACATAGGTCGGACAGATGACCACTTCGACCGAATTAGCCTTGGTTCCATCCTTGACTAGGGCTTCGGAAAGCCCCTTTGCCAGGGCAACCCCCTCAGTCACGGTCAGGTTGAGCTTCCAATTTCCGGCGATGACGGGCTTGCGAGGCATAAGGCGGTCTACTCAGAGGGCTAACGGGGTCGGGCTGGCACGGTAGGAGGGCGGTCGATCAGGTCAACGGGGTGGGAAGATTCGTTGGACGTCCTGCGGACGGGTCCTGGGTCTCCTGCGCGGTGTGAAGCGCGGCGGGTTGGCATTCCTTTTGCCTCGTCTCAGGCTTCTCGCCTCATCAAGGCTGGTGCCTGACCTAGGACCTAGGACCAAAGATACACAAACCCCTTCCCACCTCGGACCGCCCGCATCCAATCCGCCCCCCATGAGCGGTAGCGTCCTCGTCAGCAGTCTGGGTTTGATGGGCGGGAGCCTGGCGGCGGCGCTGCGCGCCGCGGGCTGGCAGGGTTTTCTCCATCATCGTCGACCCGAGGTCGCCCACGAGGCCGAACGCCTCGGCTACGGCACCGCGGTGATCGAGCCCGAAACGGCGTTAGCCATGGTCGATCTCGCCGTCATCTGCACGCCGGTCGATGTGCTCACCGAGCAGGCTCGGCGCTTCGCCGCAAGGTCGTTGAAACGTTACAACAATCGCTTATCTATGCTCGGTAAGCGTTACGTTCGGAATGGGGGCCGACATATGGCGACAGGGCGCTTGAAGTTGCAGCGTATCGGCTTTTTCGCCGCATTGCTCCTGGCCGGCGCGATAATGGCGTTGGTCGGTGCCGGACAGCCGGC
>CAYQAQ010000162.1:0-6821 GCA_964415495.1 uncultured candidatus Brocadiaceae bacterium
CGCACCTCGCCGACATCGGCTATCAGCATGTCCGCATCCGCTACCGCACGCCCCAACAACTCGGCCTGCTCGTGCTCTTCGACAACCTGAACGAAGAGTTGGGCCGTGGCGAACTCAAGCAAACCCACTTCATGCTGTATCAGCGCATGCTGTTTTCGCTCGATGTCAGCCGAGAGGAATTCGATCGTACCGAAACCTTTACGGCCTTGGCTTTGCTCAACGATGGATTACTGCATGCCGTGCGGCATACCTTCGTCGATGGGCTGTCGTGGCTCGGCCTGGGCGGCGAGATCACGATCCCCAATAATTTCCCGTACCTCGCACAAGGGATCCGCCAGGCTTTCCCCGCTGCCGAACTGGAGTTCTTCGAACGCCATGGGGATGTCGACCAAAACCACAGTGATGACAGCAATGTGCTGCTGGCCCTGCATCTGCATTCCGACGCGGATCGGGAGCGGGTCCGTAATGAGGTCCTCAAATCGCTCTATCTCCGTGCAGCGGTATGGGATGAAATTGCAGATCGGGCCTCGCGGCTCTAACTGACCGATCACACGGGCAAAACAGCGTTGGCCGCCGCCCAGGATTACCTGGGCGGCGGCGGCCCGATTCGAGAGGCACCAGTACAGGGCGCTTGATAACCGCAGCATTGCATGAGCCGGAAATAGTGGGTACCCTTGGCAGACAAGCGTTCGCCCATGCCCACGACCCGCCCCATTGATCAATCCAGCGATAGGCTGAGTAATAGTCTCGGCGAAACCGTGGCCGAAGAGGTCACCGACCGCCGGCAGCGGTAACGTCCTGGTCGTCGACGACGACGCCGAGGTCCGCTCCACGGTCACGGAAATGCTCGAGTTTCTCGGCTATCAGGTGCGTGCCGTCGGCGATGCCGAGGCAGCCATCGCCACCTGGCGATCCGCACAACCCGCGTTCGATCTGGTGCTGCTCGATCTGGGTCTGCCCGGCATGTCCGGGCTGGACTGCTACCGCGCTATGCGCGCTCATAATCCGGCCGTGGTGTGCTTGGTCATGTCCGCCGGGGCCGACGACCGCTTGGTCGCTACCTGTCTGGCGGAAGGGGCCTCCGCTATGCTGGCCAAACCGTTCTCCCTGACCACCAGCGCCCAGACGATTGAGTCCATATTGACCGGAAACGTGCCGCTCGCGCCAACGCGTTGAGCGTACGCGTGGTGCCTTGGCGCTTGGCGCGTCAGACGTCAGGCGTCTACCGGTCGTTGGATGTACGGCCAGGGGACGCAGGACGCAGGACGCCACTAGCGATGGGCCCGCCGTGCATAGGCTGAACCACCATGAGTCTGACCGGCCTCTTCTCGCGTAATGGTCCGATCCCACGGCGAGAGGTCCTGAACGACGAAGTCGCCAGCGACAAGCTCGACCCGAAAATCGAACGGGAAATCGTCGCGAATTTGGTCCTGCAGCTGTGGACGAGCTTCGCCGCCGGCTTTCGCGACGACGAACGTGCGCACGAAGGCGAACGCTTTCGCGCCATCGCCCCCGAAGCCGCGGCCAGCGTTGAGATACTCCCGCCCGATCGCGCGCCGGATGCCTTGCTGCAACGTCGCCTACTGGCCGCCCTGGCCAATGCGGTCCCCGAACGCGTCGCCGCCTTGCATGAACGCATGGAAGATTTGCTCGGCACGTGTCGGAACCGCGATCGCGAACTGAATACGCTCAAGCTCAGCACCAGTTGGCAAACGGACGAACTCGAACGCTGCCGCACGATGATCACGGCCGCCCTGCGTGGCCGCGAGACCATGCTGCCGCCCGGCGGAGTGCAGCCCTTGATCAGCGAGTTGCTCGCTACGCTGCTCAATGTGCAGCGGCCGCCGCCGCGCGTCGAAGTGCATGAAGGCCGTCGCCGCGACAAGACCACCGCCAGTGATCCGACTCCGGCCTCCGGCACGCACACCATCGGCAAAGACGAAGATGCCGACGACAGCGACATCGCTGGCGTGCGCCGTATTCTGCGCGAAGTCGTCAAAGGCGAAGCCAGCGCGGGCAAACTCGGCCGCGCCATCGGCGACCTCGAACTCGCACGCCGCCTCGCCGATATGGCGGCCGAGAACCGCACCTATCGCCATACGCTCAAGCGCATCGGATTACTGCCGCCCGAGACCTGAGCACCGCGCGACGCGTTAGCTGGGCACGGACCACGAACGCAGCGTGGCCGCCATCGTCTGCGCATCCGCTTGGCGGCCGCCAACGACCGCCAGAATGCGCGGCGAATCGACCACGTCGGGTAAACGCAGCGCCACCGCGACGCGATTCCTGGCTTGCCAATCGACCAACGCGAGCACCCCGTCCGTACACGCCGATCGCGCTACGGCCAAGCAGGTCGCTTCATCAGCGGGTACCGTCGGCGTCGGTTGCTCCCAGCCGTAGCGCCGCCGCGAAGCACGCAGGGCGGCCAGTGCTTCGGCTTCCGGTAGGTCGAGCAGAAGGCGCATCGCGATGACCGACAGGTGCAGCGGATAGCTGCCCACCCCGAGTTCGATCGCCTCATGGTCCGGCCCGACGCGGACCAAGTAGACCAATTGACCGCCATGCACGGTGCCGATGGTCCACAGCCACCCGGTCGCCCGCGCCTGGGCCGTCAACGCTACGCGCTGGGCGGCCGGCAGACCAAAATGGCCACGCGCATTGCCGGCCAAAGCAACCACCCCGATCGACGGGGCGAAGGAGTGGTAATCCGGCTTGCGCACATACCCGGCCGCTGTGAGCGCCCCCAAGGCGCGCGATGCCGTGCTCACGCTGACGCCCAGACGCTCGGCAATCGCGGTCGCCGACAAAGGCTCCGGCGCCTCGCTCAATACGCGCAGGATTTCCAAACCTTGCGCCAATGCCTTGGTGCCTGCTGGGCGTTGCATGGCGGATCATCGCCGCGGTCCGGAGGTCCGGAAGGCCGGATGTCCGGGCGGCGGCAATGGGTTGAGGACGTCCAGCCCGGGACAATGATCTCCCATGCTCCCTCTGTCGCGTTGCGCCATCCACACCATCACCACCAAGCCCTGGGATCTCGCCACGGCGGTCGACAAATTCCATGCCGCCGGCATTGGCGGCATCACCGTCTGGCGCCAAGTGCTAGAAGGCACCACCGCCCGCGCGGCCGGCGAGTTGATCCGTAATGCCGGATTGCGCGTGCCCGCATTGTGCCGTGGCGGTTTCTTCCCCGCCGCCGACGCCGCCGGCAGACAGGCCGCCATCGACGACAACCGCCGCTGCATCGACGAGGCCGCCGAGTTGAGCGCCGACATGGTGGTCCTGGTCTGCGGCGCCGTACCCGGGATCAGTCTGCACGACGCGCGCGCGATGATCACCGACGGCATCGCCGCCGTCGCCGAGCAGGCGGAAGCGGCCAAGGTCCACCTCGCCATCGAACCGCTGCATCCGCAATATGCCGCTGACCGCTCGGCGGTATCGACCATGAAGCAGGCCCGACGCATCTGCGAGCAGATCGATCTGCGCGCCGACGACGGTGCGCCGGTGGTCGGCATCGCCTGCGATGTCTACCACGTGTGGTGGGACGACGAACTCGAACACGAGATCGCCATCGCTGGCGCCAAGGGCTATTTGCACGGCTTCCATGTCTGCGACTGGAAGGTGCAGCAGAGCGATCCGCTCAACGATCGCGGCGTGATGGGTGAAGGCTGCATCGACATTCCGCGCATCCGCTCGTGGGTCGATCGCGCCGGTTTCCCCGGCTT
Organism: uncultured candidatus Brocadiaceae bacterium; assembly: GCA_964415495.1. Classification (GTDB taxonomy): domain Bacteria; phylum Planctomycetota; class UBA11346; order UBA11346; family UBA11346; genus CAYQAQ01. Next base: position 3,723 of record CAYQAQ010000162.1, read on the forward strand.
CTACGAGATCGAAGTCTTCAGCAGCCGCTGGTGGGCCGAAGATCAAGACCGCTATCTCGCGGCGTTGGTCGACGCGTATCAGCACCGGACCTGATGCACTCGGTCTGAATCGTGCCGAAGAAGTACGGCAGCGGGCGACCATCCCACAGCCATTCCTCAGACGAAAGTCTCGCAGCGCGCAACGAGTCGGCCATCGGCATGGCCTTCGATCCAATGGCCCTGCCGTCCCGGCCAATCGCCAACCAGCATCAGATCCACGCCGCGGACCCGACGCCGCCAGGCTTCGTGGATATGACCTGCGATCAGCACGTCGGCGCCGCGCGCAGCGGCGGCGACACGGCGCGGATCGATGAAGATCCGCCGCAGCTTGGGCGCACGCTGGCGGCGTGCCTGCACGCTCTGACTCCGCGCGCGCAGCAGGCGGGCTACCGCATCCTGGGCCGCGGGCGGATGGCAAGCCTGCAAGCCGCGCAACCAAAAGCCGCGCATCACTGCACTATACAGCCGATATCCGGGATCGTGGCACAAGCGATCACCGTGCACGATGCGCACTCGCGTCGCTCCGAGCTGCACATCGAGCCGCGGCCAGTGCAGGCGCCCACCGATGGCGGCCTCCAAGCGCCGACCGGCGGTGATCTCGCGATTGCCGGCAACGAGATCGACCACCCAGCCCAAGCGCCGCAACTGCCGCAGCCGCTGGAGCAACTCCGCATGGCGCGCAACGCTGTCCGCCGTTTCGAGCCAGTATTCGACCAGATCACCAAGAATGACTACTCGCGCCACGGGCTTGGTGGCGAGCTGGTCGAGAAAGCCTAAGAACGGTCCATCGCTGCCGTCGGCATGAACGTCGCCCGAAACATACAGCACCGGATCGCCAGCCATGGGCGCAGATTACGCCCAGCGACGGCCCGGCCTAGCGCCGTTGTTTGCGTGGCCCGGGGGATTCCGGGAGGCGACGCACGCTGCGTGGGGCTACTCCGGTCAGGCGGTGGAATTGACGCGAGAACCAGAACGGATCGCGGAAGCCGACCAACGCCGCCGTCTCAGCGACCCCGTGTCCCTGGGTGAGTAGACTCTGCGCCTCGGCGATGCGCAGGCGGGTGAGGCGCTCGCGCGGGGTCATGCCAGTCGTAGCGCGGAAACGACGACTGAAGCGATCGGCGCTGAGGCCCAGGTCGTGCGCGATCGCAGCGACCGTCACGTCCGGGTCACGCCAGGCATCAAGCAGCAGCACCTCCGCCCGTTCCATCACCGGATCGCGATCACCTGCGGTCCAGCGCCGCACCCAGGTGAGAATGCAGGCGAGCAGATGATCGGCAGTGTGCTCCCATCCTGACGCCCGCAGACGGTCTTCGCGGATCAACAGCCGCAGCGTCGTCGCCAGCGAACCGGCCTCGTCATCGTGGCAATGCACTGCCGCCGATCCAGGATCGGGCGCGTCATAGCCCAGATACAGGCAACGGAAGCCATCCGGCGCGCTTTCGCTATGCGCGATGCCTGATGGCTGCGCAACGACGGTGCCCGGGCGAAAGGCGATCGGTTGCTGGCCAACGGTCAGGACGCCTTCGCCTTCGACATAGCACACCAGCTCCCAGTGCCGGTGGACATGACGGGCGATGCTCGGCACCCGTTGCGGGATCTCACCAGAAAAACGGTAGGCAACCATGCTGACAGCCTGCCACGGACGTGTGCGCGGCAATGCCGGATTTCTCCAGGTTGGTCCCGGTTCACTCCATTCCCGCCCATGGCACGGCGCACGAACCTCGCGGCATGATCACCACCCACGCACTCACCGCCATCTGGCCCGATCCCGCCACTACCACCGCGCTCGACGAACTCGGTTATGTCGTACTACCGACGCGGCTGACGCGCGACCAACTCGCCACGCTGCGCCAACGCTACGACGACCTCATGGCCAGCGAAGGCGAGCGCGCCGGTACCGAGGTCCATCAAGAGAACGGTACCCGTCGCTTGGCGCATCTAGTCGATAAGGGCACCTGCTTCGACGCCGTGTGGAGCGCTCCGCTGGTGCTGGGCTGTGTCGCCCACGTCATGCAACGGCCCTTCCGCCTCTCGTCGCTCAACGGCCGTGAGCCCCTGCCGGGCGCCGGGCAGCAAGCCCTGCACGCCGACTGGGGCGCACGCGTACCCGGCGATCCCTTTCACGTCGTGAACAGTCTGTGGCTGCTCGATGACCTAACTGCCGACAATGGCGCGACCCGCGCCGTCCCAGGGACGCATCTTCTGCCGGCTCGCCCGCCGACCATGGCGTGGCACCTGGGGCCAACCACCCGGATGAGCAGTGCATCATCGCTCCGGCTGGCAGCGTGGTAGTCTTCAATGCTCACTGTTGGCATGGGGGCGGCGCCAATGTCAGCGGCGCGCGGCGGCGCATCCTGCACGCGTATTACGTCGGCCAGGGGCAGAAACAGCAATACGACCTGCCCGGACTGCTATCAGCCACAACGCGCGCCCGGCTTCGTGTGGATCAACGCCGGTTGCTGGGCTGCGACGACGAATGGTGGGCACCCACTCTTCCCTGAGGGCGATCCGTGTTCACGCTGAGGCGATGCCGCGCTACGCCTTGCGCCTCGCCTATGTGGGCACCGCCTTCCATGGCTGGTGGCGGCAACCCGGCCTGGGCACGGTTGGCGATCACCTCGATCAGGCTTTTCAGCGCATCGGCGAAGCTGATGCCGCGCCGGTGGGAGCGGCACGTACCGATGCAGGCGTGCATGCGCGTGGCCAGGTCGCGCACGTAGATTGCCAGCGAACCTGGCTTCCCGCTCGCTTGCTGGGCGTCCTCAACGGTCAGGTCGATGAGGACTGTGCCGTCACTGGCGTCGCTGCCGTCGCCGATGACTGGGATGCCTGCCATCATGCTACCGGCAAGACCTATCAGTATGTCATCGATGATCGCGCGGTGAGCGATCCGTTTCTCGCCGGACGCTGCTGGCGCACCCCGTTTGCGCTGGAGCTGGATGCCCTGCGCGCCGCCGGTGCCCTCATCCCGGGATTGCGGGACTGGCGTGGCTTTAGCCGCCGTGGCGATCACCGGGAAGATCACACCCGGTGTATCGAGACGCTCACCTGGGAGCG
>CAYQAQ010000163.1:0-6813 GCA_964415495.1 uncultured candidatus Brocadiaceae bacterium
GCAGGGCTTCGTGGCAGTAAGCCAAGGCGGCTCCGGTATCGCGTCGGCGCAGCGCGGTCACCAGGCGCTCGCGGAGCTGCTGGCCCTCTGCCGTTTCCGGCTCAGGACAGCTGGCGAGTTCCGTCTCGCCGATCAGCAGCCGCTCTGGCACCGCCTGAGGCAGCACCGGGCGTCCCTGCACCAGCAGGGAACCGATCGCCCGGCCCGAGCGTACCAGGTTCAACACCTGGCTCAGCTCGGTGACCTCAACACCTGAGAAGCGGCGTTGGCCGGTCGCCGTGCGCCGAGGGCTGGGCCAGCCATAGCGGCTTTCCCACAGACGCAGCAGTGCCGGGCTGACTCCGAGCTGCGCACACACGGCGCGCGTATCGAGGAAGCCGGAAGTGGTGGTGTGCATCATGGCAAACTCCTGTCTGCGTCGGGGGTTTTGGCCGACGACAACGGGATCATAGCCGCTCTTTATGCTAAAATAGTTAGATGTATTGACATCTCATATCGGTATTTTCGATATATTAAAAAATCCGGGAGTCTGGGAGTCTGGGAGTCTCCCACGCATGGTATGACACCGAAAACAGGCGGCGCTTCTGCGGTCGCCACACCACCCAAGCGCCGCGCACGCTCCTACCGTAGGACTTCCGGACTTCCGGACCCCCGGACTTCCGGACCAGAGGCAATGACTCCCACATACACATCCATCACATTCGTCCGTGTCGGTCCGGTCACCAGCAGATCACCAAGCGTCTTCAGCAACGGATACGCGTCATGCCGCACGAGTGCGGCGCGGGGATCAACGCCGGCGAATTCGGCGCGACGTGCGCTGGAGCCGTCGGCAAAGCCGCCAGCCGCGTCCGTCGGTCCGTCACTGCCATCCGTGCCTGCTGCCAACACGTGCAGATCGTCATGCCCAGCAAGTTTTCCAATACAGGCGGCGGCGAATTCTTGCGCGCGTCCGCCCAGACCGCTCGCCGCGCCCACGGTCACGGTCGGTTCGCCACCCGCGAGCAGCAGATGCGGCCCGCGATGGCCGGCTGCCAACGTCACCAAGTGCCGGCAAAAACGCTCTGCCGCTGCTGTTGCTTCACCGACCACGGGCTCATCGATCACCGTGACCATGCACCCGGCGGCGCGACCTGCTGCCGCTGCCGCGGCCAGGGCTAATGCATTGGAACCGACCAGCCGATGGTGCACCCGCGCGAATACGGGGTCGCCCGGCTTGGGGGTTTCCGCTTCGTCGCCCGCATGACCGCGATGTAAGAATGCCTGCACAGCAGCGGGCACCGTCACGCGAAACTCCGCCAACAGCGCGGCGACGTCCGCAAAGGTACTCGGATCGCCGACGGTCGGACCCGACGCAATCGTGCTCAGATCATCGCCGATCACATCGCTGAGCAGGAATGCCTCGATGCGCGCGGGTGCCGCCGCGCGCGCCAGCTGTCCGCCCGCAATGCGGCTGAGATGCTTGCGCACCGCATTCATTGCGGCGATCGGCGCGCCGCTGGCTAGCAACGCTTGATTGACTTCCTGCAGATCCGCCAGCGTCAGGCCGGAGCGCGGCGCGGGCAACAGCGCCGATGCGCCACCCGACATACAGGCGATGACGAGATCGTCCGCCTGCAGATCCGCGACCTGCTCCAGCAGCGCCTGCGCGCCGGCCGCGCCGGCAGCATCGGGAACCGGGTGACCGCCCTCGTGCACGGTCACCCGCGTCAGTGGTAACGCGTGGCCATGCTTGACCACAATGACGCCGCCGCTGATGTGGTTGCCCAGCGCCTGTTCGATCGCCAGGGCCATCGGAGCGGTGGCCTTTCCTGCACCGACGACAATGACGCGCCGCACGCCGGTCAGATCCAACGGCTCAGCGGCCAGGCTCGCGCGCACGGCGGCTTCCGGATCGGCAGCCGCAATCGCAGCGTCAAAGCAGTTCCGAAGCAGGCCGCGAGGGGTCATTTGGCAATGTCCGGAAGTCCGGGAGTGAGGAAGTCCAGGATGGTGGAGTGGGATGGGGTCGATACTAGGCCGGAGCCCCTCCGCCCACGCATCCCCATCCACAAAGCCCGGTTCGCATCCCAGACTTCCGGACCTCCTGGCTTCCGGACTCCACCGCCAGACTTCCGGACTTCCGGACTTCCGCGAATCCCATACCCTGCGCACCTCCCACACAGGACGCACGCATGGCTCAGGTTGTCATCAATCCCCGCATTCGCGGTTTCATCTGCACCACCTCCCATCCCGGCGGCTGTGCCGCGACGGTGCAGCGCCAGATCGGCATTGCCGAGGGCGCCCAGCTGACCGGTTCGGTCGGCAACGCGCTGGTCATCGGCAGCAGCGCCGGCTACGGCCTGTCCTCGCTGATCACCCTCGCCTTTGGCTATAAGGCCAAGGTCCTCGGCTGCTGCTTCGAGCGCCCCGGTAAGGACGCCAAGCCTGGCTCAGCGGGCTTCTACAACCTCGCCGAGGTCCATCGCCAAGCCAAGGCCAAGGGCCTGACCGTTGAGACGCTCAACGGCGATGCCTTCGCGCCGGAAGGTAAAGCCGCTGCCATCGCCGCGCTCAAAGCGCGCTTCGGCAAACTCGACTACGTCGTTTACAGTGTCGCGACGCCGCGCCGCACTGACCCGGCCACCGGCATCACCTACATGAGCACGCTCAAGCCGATCGGCCCCGAGTACCACGCCAAGACCATCGATCTCGACACCGACGAGGTCAAACCGATCAGCATCGCCACCGCCACCGAAGCCGACATCGAGGCCACCGTGAAAGTCATGGGCGGCGACGATTGGAAAATGTGGATCGAAGCGCTGCTGGAGACTGACCTGCTCGCGCCCGGCTGCCGCGTCGTGGCCTACAGCTACATCGGCCCGCAGATCACGCATGCGATCTACCGCGCCGGCACCATTGGCCGCGCCAAGGATCACTTGGAAAAAACCGCGCGCGAACTCGATGCGGTGCTCAAGACCAAGCTGAGCGGCGGCGCCTGGGTCAGCGTCAACAAGGCTCTGGTCACCCAGGCCTCGAGCGCCATTCCCGTCGTCCCGCTCTACATTTCGCTGCTCTACAAAGTCATGAAAGAACAGGGCAGCCACGAAGGCACCATCGAACAAATGGTGCGGCTGTGGAAAGAACACCTGGGACCCGGCCAGACGCCGCGCGTCGACGAGGCCGGCCGCGTGCGCATTGATGATCGCGAGCTCGCGACGCAGGTGCAGCAGGCGACGGATGCGCTGTGGACGCAAGTGACCACCGAGAACTTGCTGACCATCTCCGACTACGCCAGCTTCAAGCGCGAATTCCGTGGCTTGTTCGGCTTCGAACTGGATGGCATTGCCTACGACCAGGCGGTCGAAGTCGAAGCGTCCCTGGCCTGATGCATGTCTGAACTCTACGCTCAGCACGAGATCACCGTCGACGGCGGCGGCCAGCCGCTGTTCGCGGCAATGGCCGCTGCCATCCCCGAATTGGGGCGACGGCAAGCGCGCCAAGCCATCCTGGCGGGACTGGTGCAGAGCCGCGGCAAAGCGCTGCGCGACCCGAATTACCCGGTTGCCACCCGCACGCTGCTGCGCGTCGATCTGCGTCAAGGCGTGCGTGCGGTACGCAAAGCGCAGGAAGCCGGTGCCGCCGGTGGTTCGATCGATAAGCCGTTCACCATCCTGCACGAAGACGCGCATGTCTTGGTGGTCGACAAAGCGGCGGGCGTGCTTTCAGCACCGACGCCGGAACAAGATCACGGTTACGTCGCCGAACATCTGCGCACCCTGTGGCGCGCGCGCGGCCGCACCGCGCCGTTCATCGGTCAAATCCACCGTTTGGATCAAGAGACCTCCGGCTGCTTGTGCTTCGCCATGGCGCGTGCCTCGCAGCGGGTGCTCGCGGCGCAATTCGCCGGTGCCGCCGCTGGCCGCACCTATCGCTGCTTGGTCGCCGGTTCGCCCCGCGCTGATTCCGGCACCGAAAGCAATCGTCTGGGCCGCGGCGACGACGGTCGCCGCACTGTGGTCGACGACGACGCGCCCGGTCGCGACGCCGTCACCCATTGGAAGGTGATGCAGCGCTACGGCACCTGCAGCGAACTCGAAGTGCAGCTGGAAACCGGCCGCACGCATCAGATCCGCGTGCACCTCGCCGCCATCGGTCATCCGGTCCTGGGGGATCGTTTGTACGGGCGCAAAATTCCCAGCTCAGCCCCGCGCGTCCCGCGCCTGATGCTGCATGCGTGGAAATTGGAACTCGATCATCCGCGCAGCGGTGAACGCCTGAGCATCACCGCGCCGATGCCGAAAATATTCGCGGAGGTGCTCGCCACGATCCCGCCGTCGCCGTACGCACGCACCGCTGCACCAAGTGCCCAACCGACTGCCAAGACGCCCACGTCAACCAAAGCGCCGGCCAAAGTGTCAACGAAACCGTCAGCAAAAACACCGGCCCCGGCAGACCTGGTGACGATCAAGCCATCGCCACGATCCGGTCAGCCACCGCGGGCCCGCAAGCGCCGCTAAGCCTGCGGTGGCACGGGTCATCGCCTTGGCTGCGGCGTTCCTGCTCTTCGCCGTCCAGCCGTTAGCCCTTCGGTATGCAGATCATCAAGCACCGACGACGTGCCCCAATCGACGACCAGCACCTCGCCGAACTCACCAAGACATCGCCGAACGTCCCGCTGCCGGCCAGCCCCAGCACGCGGGGGTCTCGCTGCCAGGCGTTAGCGGTCGTGGAGCCTCGACTTGCCCGGCGCAGGCCCTCCCCTACCGTTCCCGGCCATGCTGACCGCGGTCGTCGTCGTAGCCCCAGACTGACCCCGGGAGGCACCCACCATCCGACGCGGGGCGGCCTTCGTGGGCCGCCCCGCTTTCGTTGCCAAGACTGTTTTCAGGACCCGTTGCCATGCCCATCGAGCTGCCCAAAGCCTACGAGTCGCAAGCCGTCGAGCCCGACGTCTATCGACGTTGGGAAGAGGCCGGCTGCATGAAGGCCGGGGCCGGCAAACGTGCCGGCAAGCCGACCTACACCATCGCCATCCCACCGCCGAATGTCACCGGCGTGCTGCACATGGGGCATGCGCTCAACAATACCTTGCAGGACACCTTGATCCGCTGGCGGCGCATGCAGGGCCACGACACGTTGTGGCAGCCCGGCACCGACCACGCCGGTATCGCCACCGAGTCGGTGGTGGCCAAGCGCATCCAGGACCTTCAGGAATTCATCGACGAGCTCACAGCCGCGGGTATCGTCGCCGACAATCCGCCCGATACGGCCGCAACCGGCACCGCCACCGGCTACGACCGCGACCGCTTTGGTCGTACGCCGTTCTTGAAAGCGATGTGGTTTTGGAAGGAGCGCTCCGGCGGCAGCATCTTCCGCCAGTTGCGCAAATTGGGTGCGTCCTGCGATTGGTCGCGCGAGCGCTTCACCATGGACGACGGTTTGTCCAAAGCCGTGCGCACGATGTTTGTCGCCCTGCACGAAAAAGGCCTGATCTATCGCGGCACGCGCATGGTGAACTGGTGCCCGGTGCAGCGTACTGCGCTCAGCGACGACGAAGTGGATCACGTCGAGAAGAATGGGCATCTATGGAAGTTGCGCTACGATCTGTCCGGTAGTCAGGAAGTCAGGAAGTCAGGAAGTCATGAGGCAGATGACGCAACCGGTGGTGGTCAGTACATCGTGGTCGAAACGACGCGGCCTGAGACCATGTTTGGTGACACTGCCGTCGCGGTGAATCCCGCAGATCCGCGCTACGCGCATCTCATCGGACAGAAGGTTCGCCTGCCGATCATCGGCCGCGAGATTCCTATCGTCGGTGATGAACACGCCAATCCCGAGAAGGGTTCGGGCGCGGTGAAGATCACCCCGGCGCACGATCCCAACGACTACGAGGTCGGCAAACGCCACGATCTGCCGCTGGTGCGCTGCATCGGCTTCGATGGCGTCATGACTGCGGAATCCGGACCCTACGCCGGTCAGGACCGCTTCATGTGCCGCAAACAACTGCTGAAAGATTTGGAAGCCCAAGGCATTTTGCTCGGTGCCACCGAGATCACGCACAGCGTCGGTCACAGCTATCGCTCCGGCGCGCCGATCGAGCCGATGGTGACCGAGCAGTGGTTCGTGAAGATGGCACCGCTCGCCGAACGCGCGGTGCAGGAAACCCGCAACGGCAACCTGAAGTTCCATCCCGAACGCTGGACCAAAGTCTACGAGCACTGGCTCGATAACGTGCGCGACTGGTGCATTTCGCGCCAGATCTGGTGGGGCCATCGCGTGCCGGCCTGGCACTGCGCCGACTGCGGTCAGATCACCGTGGCGCATCAGGATCCGGACGCGTGCCAACACTGCGGTTCCGCGCACATCACCCAGGACCCGGACGTGCTCGATACCTGGTTCTCATCGGCGTTGTGGCCGTATTCGACCTTGGGCTGGCCGGATTGGGAAGCGCACGCCAAGCATTATTTCCCGACCTCGACGTTAGTGACCGATCGCGGCATCATCTTCTTCTGGGTTGCGCGTATGGTGATGACCTCGCTGTTCGCCAACGACGTGCGGCCCTTCGATGACGTCTACATCCACGGCACCGTGCTTGATGAGCGCGGCGACAAGATGTCAAAGTCCAAGGGCAACGGCATTGATCCGCTGGTGATGATCGAAGGCGGCAGCCAGGTCTATCTCAAGAAGACCTACGACTGTCCCGGCTACGGCGCCGATGCGGTGCGCTACACCCTGCTCGACATGACTACTGAGGGCCAGGATCTTAAACTGTCGCCGGCCAAGTTCGACACCGGGCGCAATTTTGCCAACAAGGTGTGGAATGCGGGGCGCTTC
>CAYQAQ010000164.1:0-6797 GCA_964415495.1 uncultured candidatus Brocadiaceae bacterium
GTGCGCATTTCGGTCACCGTGCAGCGCGAAGCCGCCGAGCGCCTGTGCGCCTGTGCGCCGCCGCAGGCAGCGATGCGTGGGGGGCCTCTGCAGCCACGTTTCAAGCGGCAGGGGATCCGCACATCATGCGCCGCCTGAGTCCCGCGTGCTTCCATCCGCGGCCGCGGGTCGACAGCGCCATCCTGAGCTGGACCCCGCGCACCGCGCTGCCCGAGGGTTTCGGCCTATGGTGCCGGACCCTGTTCGCCTATCGCCGCAAAGTGCTGCCGCGCGCCTTGCGCGACAGCGGCGCCTCGCTTGAAGAGGCGACCGTGGCGTTGACCACCGCCGGTCTCGATCCGACCCGTCGAGTCGAGCAATTGACGGTCAGCGAACTCGTGCGGCTTCAAGCTGCGGTGTCTTCGTGAAACGTCCTGCGTCCTGTGTCCTGTGTCCTGCGTCCTGCGTCAGGGTTGATTGAGAACGATGTTGCTATGATTCAATATTCTGCTCCTCGTCCTGCTCCTCGTCCTGCTCCTCGTCCTGGCCGCAGCTGGGTTTTGGCGCGTGGAGTCTGCCTCGTGCTGGGGTTCTGCGCTGGTTTGCACAGTGCGGCGACGCCCGCGGGCCAAGCCGTCACGGCGACCGTGGATGGCCGCCCGGTTCGACTCGCGGATCTGGAAGCCCATCTCCTGCGGCGCGAAGGCGCCGAAGCGGTCAGCGAGATCGCCAAAATGGCGATGGCGCGCATCAACTGGGGCCAATTACCCGATGGTCCGGTGCTGACGTTGCCCGGTGGTGCGATCCATCGCGCCGGTTTGGCGGCAGCGTTGCTGCCGCCTCACCGCGATCTGGTCGTGGAAGAATTGATCTCGATCGCCATCGTGCGCGCTGCCTGCGCGGCGCGCGGCATCGTCATCAATGAAGCCTTGCTGCGCACCGAAATCGAACGTGCCGAACGCAAGTTGGAACAGTCTTTGGCAGCGCGTGGCATGCCGCCGATGGATCTCGACTCGTTCCTGAAAGAGAGTCAGAAGACGACGCTCGCTGACTACACGGCGCGACCGGCCTTCCGCTTTCTGGTCGCCGGATTGCATGCGCTGGTGCGCGCGCAAGTGGTCGACGCCGTCGGTGAGGACGAGCTACGCGCGCGCTTCACTGTGGCTGGTGATCGCTTCGTCGACGCGGAAGCGGTCGACTGTTCGATCCTGTATATTCCCTATCGCCGCACGCGGGTCGGCGATGACGAGGTCGTCACCGAGGCTGAACGGGAACGCTTGGCGGGTGTGATGCGCTCATTGCATCAGCAGATCGCGGAGGAGAAGACCTCCTTCGCCATGGCCTTTGCCACCTACGCCCGCAGCTACGATCCTGATGTCAGTGCCCAGGGACGCGTCGGTTGGGTGCGGCGTGATGGCACGCGCGGTCGCGCGAAGGCGCGCGTGATCCCCGCCACCGTGAGCACCGCGGCTTTTGCCGCGGAAGGCCCGTTCCCGACCCTGTTGGCACCCATCGCCCACGATGACGGCATCGACATCGTTCTGGTGCATGGCTGGCGACCGCACGCCCGACCGGATTTTCCCGCTGTACGTGAACGTTTGGCGGCCGAACTGGTCGAAGAGGACCTCGATGTGCGGGCGCGCACCACGATGACGCGCTTGCGGTCGGCGGCGACCATCACCCAGCGCGATGAAGGGACGATCATGGTTGATGGAGTGGCCATTCGTCCGCGTGATGTCGAAGACGCCGTGCTGCAGCGCGCGGGAGCCCAGGCGGCGCAGGATCAGCTCCTCACCCTGTTAGAGGCGGTCGACTGGTCCGCGTTGCCCACTGGTGTGCCAGTGCTTAGCGGCACGGGTTGGACGGTGGAGCGCCCGGTGCTGATCGCGCGCCTATTGGAGAACAACGCCGCCGCGGTCCGCGAAGATCTCATTGGCATCGAACTGCTCCGCGGTGCCGTGCAGGCAGCCGGCATCGCCATCGATGGCGGCATGGTTGAACGCGAAATCAACCGGCTCGAACGCGCCTATCGCCGCAGCTCTGAAGCGGCCGGCCGCGATTTTGCCCGTTTTGTCCGGACGTCTTACGGTTCGTCGTTGGCGGCCTTACGTTTGGATCCGGCGTTTCGCGCTCTGGCTGGTTGCGCCGAGGTACTGCGCCACACCACGGTGATTACCGATGACGAAGCGCGTGCGTTCTTCGTCGCCAATGCCGAAGGTTATCGCCAAGACGAGGCCGTCGATTGTTCAATCATTCACCTGCCCCATCGCGCGGCGGATGGCCGTAATCTGGTGCCGGCCGACCGCGAGCGCACCCGTAAAGCGGCGGGCCAGTTGCATGCTTTGTTGCAGCAACCTCGGGCCGATTTCGCTGGCGTGTGGCGCGAATTCGGCCAGCGCAGTGACCCTTACGCCGTGCAAGGCCGCGTCGGTTGGCTGCCCCGTGATGGCCGCCGCGATAATCCCGCCGCCCGCATCATTCCAGCTCCGGTGATGGCGGTGGCCTTCGCTTTTGAAGGTGCCCTGCCGGCCTTGTTGCCGCCGATTGAACATCCGGCCGGCATCGATCTGGTCCTACTGCACGCTCGTCGCGCTGCGGCCACCCCTGCTTTCGAGACGGTTGCTGACGTCGTCCGTCGCGACTGCCTCGAACTCGACTGGGACCGCCGCCTGCACGCCTTCGTCGACAACCTCCGCCGCCAGGCTCAGATCGTGTACGAGGAGCTGCCACCCTTGGTGCAGGCGCGGATTCAGGAATTGGAATAAAATCCATTGCCACCGTCCGGACGTCCGGACCTCTGGATCGGGGCAATGACCAAGACTTCCGGACTTCCGGACTCCCGGACTTCCGGACCCCCGGACTTCCGGACCGGGGCAATGGTGGGCCACACACATCACCCCCGCCCCCACCCCCAGCCATTCCCTGTGGTAAGGTTGGGGCGGACAGTGCATCCTCTTTTCCAGTGAGGGACTTATGTCGGTCGATATGAACAAGCTGCTGGAGGTCTGCATCCAGCAGAATGCCTCCGATATTCACATTTCGGTCGGTCGGCCGCCGAGCTTTCGCATCTCTGGGGCGGTTAAAAGTCTCAACACCCCACCGTTGACCTCCGAAGATACCACCCAGTTGATGAAGCAGATTACGCCCGAGCGCGGTCAGCAGGAAATCGCCGAGATTGGCTCGACCGACTTCGCCATCGGCTACTTCGACAAAGCCCGTTTCCGCGTCAATGTGTTCAAGCAAAAGGGTCGGCTCAGCATGGTGCTGCGCTTGATCCCATCGAAGATTTTCACCTTCGATGAACTAGGCCTGCCGCCGCACATCAAAGACATTTGCATGCGCCCGCGCGGTCTCGTCCTGGTCACGGGTCCGACGGGTTCGGGCAAGTCGACCACCTTGGCGACGATGATCGATTTCATCAATGAAGAGGAAGAAGGCCACATCATCACGATGGAGGACCCGATCGAATTCTTCCACAACCACAAGAAGTGCGTGGTCAATCAGCGTGAGATCCACAATGATCTGCCCGACTTCGTCGAAGGCCTGCGCCGCGCTCTGCGCGAAGACCCGGACGTCATTCTGGTCGGTGAAATGCGCGACCCCGAGACCACCGGCGCGGCGATCACCGCCGCCGAGACCGGCCACTTGGTCTTCGGCACCCTGCACACCACGGGCGCGGCGCGCACCGTCGATCGCATCATCGACCAGTTCCCGACCAATCAGCAGGAGATGGTGCGTACCCAGCTCGCAGGTAACCTGGTGGCGGTGATCTCACAGGCCCTGGTGCCCAAGAAAGGCGGCAAGGGCCGCATCGCGGCCTATGAGATCATGTTGATGAACAACGCGATCTCGAACCTGATCCGCGAAAACAAGAGCTTCCGCATCGATTCGACCATCCAGACCAGCGCCAAAGACGGCATGATCCTGCTCGACGACTATCTGCTCAAGCTCTACAAAGCCGGCCTTATCGACTTCGCCAACATGATGACCTACGCCAAGGACATCAACTATCTGCAACGCCGGGTGCAGGAAGACGGCACTGGCACCGTCTGACCGGATTTCGCACCCTGACTTGCCCGGCCCCGGTTTTCGGGGCATCATTCCCTTGAGGCTCGCTTACCCACCATGTCCGTCATGAACGTTTCCGGCATCGATCCCAAGGCTCTCATCAAGAAGCTCTACGAGATGGAGGAGATTGAAGAGGCCGTTGCGCAGGCGACCTACAAGCGCCATCGCAAGGAGGGGGTCGATATCGTCCCTGCTTGCATCGAAGCCGGCGTGCGTGAAGAGGCGGTGTTCTACGCCGTCGCCCAGATGCTCGGCATCGAAATGGCGCAGATGGCCGGCATCGAATTGCCCAGGCCGCTGATTGCGAAAGTTCCAGGCCACGTTGCCCGTGCCTACCGCATCGTGCCGATCAGCTTTGAAGAGGACGTGCTCGTCATCGCTACCGCCGAGCCGCAGAACCTCTCGGCCATCGACGACCTCAAGTTCCAGTTGCACGTGCGTTTGATTCGTCCGGCGCTGGCCTCGGAAGGTCAGATCGACGAGGCCTTGGCCAAGTATTATCCGGAAGACGAGATTCCCGATCAGACCAGCCAAATTCAGAAGGATCTGCTCAAGAATTACTCCGACGAAATCATCGATGTCCGTGACGGGGTGGAGGTCGTCGACCTCACCCAGATCGCCGGGCTGGACACCAGTGACATCGGTGCCGCCGCGGAATCCGCGCCGGTGCGCAAGCTGCTCAATCTGATCCTGCTCACCGGCGTGAAAGCACAGGCCTCGGACATCCACTTCGAGCCTTTCGAGGGCAAGTTCCAGGTGCGCAATCGCATCGACGGCGTGCTTTACGACATGCTGCCGGTACCGTCGAGTTTGGCCGCACCCCTGGTCGCGCGTATCAAGGTCATGTCTCAATTGGACATTTCCGAGCGCCGCATGCCGCAGGACGGCAAGATCTCGGTGCGTATTGGCGACCGCGAAGTTGACTTGCGCGTCTCGACCCTGCCGACGATGTTCGGCGAATCGGTGGTGATCCGTATTCTTGATCGCGGCGTGGTCAGCCTCGACATCAGCAAGATCGGGTTCCCCGATGACATGCTGACGCGCTTCAACGAGATCATCCAGATGCCCAACGGCATCGTCGTGGTCACCGGTCCCACCGGCTCAGGCAAGACCACCACGCTCTATTCCGCCTTGTCAGCGGTGAACGATGACTCGGTTAAAATCATCACTACTGAAGATCCGGTTGAATACGAAATCAAAGGCCTGATCCAGGTCCCGATCGATGATGAGCTGGGCAAAACGTTCTCGCGCTGTTTGCGCGCCATTCTGCGCCAAGATCCTGACATCCTGCTGGTCGGCGAGGTGCGTGACGCCGACACCGCCAAGATCGCGATCGAAGCTTCGCTCACCGGTCACTTGGTCTTCACCACCCTGCACACCAACGACGCGCCAACCGCGGTCACGCGTTTGGTCGACATGGGCATCGAGCCGTTCCTGCTCGCCGCCACCATCGAGACCGTGCTCGCGCAACGCCTGGTGCGCACGATTTGCGTCAAGTGCAAGACGCCCTACGAGCCGAGCGAAGAAGAGCTGATGACGCTGGGCATCAAGACCCGCGACGTCGCCACTCAGCGTTTCTACTACGGCAAGGGCTGCGACAACTGCAAGGGCACCGGCTATCGCGGTCGTACCGCCATCTTTGAAATGATGGAGGTCAACGACACGGTGCGCGACCTCATCCTCAATAAGGCCTCCGCCAACCAGCTCCGCCTGGCCGCGCAACGTGCCGGCATGCGCACGCTGCGCGACTCCGGCATCCAGAAGGTCTTTGCGGGTCTGACCACGATCGAAGAGGTCGTGCGCGAGACGTTGGCAGCGGAGGAATAAGCCATTGCCCCGGTCCGGGAGTCCGGAAGTCTTGAGGCATGGGGCCGTTGGCCCTCGCCGGAAGGAATACCGTGCGGCATCTAAAGACTCCCGTTTTCTTTTGTCCCCTTCGCATGCGAGACTTCCGGACTCCCGGACTTCCGGACGGTGGCAATGGACGGCAATGACACGCCCACCTCCATTACCCCCCAGAATCCACGTTGGTAACGCCGCTAGCGATGCTACACTAAGCGCTGGTCCGACCTCGGTCGAATCGCCCTAAAGGGAATACCCATGGCCGTTTACGCCTTCAAGGCTCACGACAAGCGCACCAACAAAGAGGTCCAGGACTCCATCGAGGCCGTCTCCGAGGTCGAGGCGATTGCCACGATCAAGAAGAAGGGCTACTTGCCGATTGAGGTGCGCGAAGTTCGCGCCAAGAGCAATAAGACGTCCGCTGCGGGCAATGCCAAGGGCGGCGGCATGAATCTCGGCTTCGGCGGCGTCAAGCCGAAGGTCGTCACCTTGTTCTCGCGCCAGCTGTCGACCCTGCAGGACGCGGGTCTGCCGATCGTGCAGTCGATGCTTATCCTGCACGACATGCAGCGTCCGGGTGCCTTCAAGACCGCCCTCGCTAAGGTCACCGACGATGTCCAGTCGGGTACGATGCTGTCCGAAGCGATGAGCCGATTCCCCAAGATCTGGGATCGCCTCTATACCAACCTGATCAAGGCCGGCGAGTCTGCCGGTGCGCTCGACGTCATCCTACGTCGTCTCGCTGAGTTCCGTGAAAAAAGCCAGTCGTTGAAGAAGAAGGTCATCGGCGCGATGATCTATCCGATCGCCGTGCTCTCGATCGCCAGTTTGATCCTGACCTTCATCATGGTCGCGATCGTGCCCAAGTTCGAACAGATCTTCAGAGATCTGGGCATCCCCCTGCCGGG
>CAYQAQ010000165.1:0-6736 GCA_964415495.1 uncultured candidatus Brocadiaceae bacterium
TGCTGGATCGTGTCGACGGTCGCGTGGTGCGGTCGTACCCGCATCCGCATGGCATTCAGGTCACGCCGCTGCCGCATGGCAACCAGTTGATCGTACTCGATGGCACAGGTCGCTTGACGGCCTATCAGCTGATTCGCTGATCAGCTGTCTGTTGATCAACGCAAGGCGAGAAAGCGCGCGAACTTGGTGGTGGTCGCGGGCTGGGTTGCGATGCCCCACTCGGTGAAGCGTTGACCCCAGCGACGCCGACATGCGTCCACCTCGGTCGTTTCGACCTCCAGTTCATGGTCGGTGCGCCCGGCGAAACGGGTTTCATCAAGGGCGATCTCCTCGCTGCCTTCATCCCACGCCCAACGCAGATTGTCGAAACCGCCGAGGCAGGTTGGCACGGCCCCCGCGAGCGCCGTGCGCACCACGGTCGGCAGCTCCCCAGCCAGGGCCACCGCCAGGGGGTCCGCGTGCTCACCCAGAACGTGTTCCCACTCCTGATGGTGATGCAAGCCGTCCTGCGCCGCCAGGCGTTGCTTGCAGGTGACGATCCACTGGCCGTTTTCACAGCGCAGACGCAGGTTGACCCCCGCCGCATACAGCCGGCGATCCACGGTATCGTAGAAGCGGTTTTGCTGCTGCAGCTGACGCGGGGCACCCAGCAACGCCGTGATCTCTGTCCCCAGTCGGAGGTGCCCTGCCGGTTCCAACAACCATTTGAGTTCGACTTCCTGATGGGGCTGCATGGCAGCATAGTGGCACCCCTTGGTGCCAGGTCATGCGATACTGCCCTGCCCCGCCGTACCCTTCCGTGGTGCGGGCAAGCCGTTACGCTCCCCGCTTCATCGGAGAACTGGCGTGAGCAACCCTTTTGACTTCATGGAACCCCTGGTTGAGCTCGAGCGCAAAATCGCCGAACTCGAAGCCCTGGGCGAATCCTCCAAGCTCGACATGACCTCGGAGCTGGGCTCCCTGCGTGTGAAGCTTGAAGCCGAAACCCGCCGTATCTTCGCCGGTCTGACCCCATGGCAGCGCGTTCAACTGTCGCGTCATCCGCAGCGGCCGCAGACCTCCGACTACATCGACCTCATGGTCGAGGACTTCGTCCCGTTGGCTGGCGACCGCGCCTTCGGCGATGACGAAGCGATCCTGACTGGCCTCGGTCGCATCGATGGCATCGGCTGCATGATCATCGGCCAGCAGAAGGGCAAAGACGTCCACGAACGACGCCGCTGCAATTTCGGCATGCCGCATCCGGAGGGCTATCGCAAGGCGATGCTGAAAATGCGTATGGCCGAAAAGTTCGGCGTACCGGTGGTGTGCCTGGTCAATACCCCCGGTGCCTTTCCCGGGGTCGAAGCCGAAGAACGCGGCCAGTCCATTGCCATTGCCGAGAACATCCGCGACATGGCGGTACTGCGCACGCCAGTGGTGATCATCGTCATCGGCGAAGGCGGCAGCGGCGGCGCTTTGGGCATCGGCGTCGGTGACCGCATGCTGATCATCGAGAACAGTTACTTCTCCGTCATCTCACCCGAAGGCTGCGCCGCCATTTTGTGGAAGGATGGCGGCAAGAAGGATCTCGCCGCCGAACGCTTGGCGTTGACTGGCGAACCCCTCAAGCGCTTTGGCATCGTCGACGAGATCATCCCCGAACCGGCTGGTGGCGCCCACCGTCAGCCGAAAGTGATGGCGGAACTCCTCGGTCAGACCATCGGTCGCCATCTGCGTGAACTGCAAGCCCTGCCGACCGACGAGATGCTCAACCGTCGCTATCGCAAATATCGTGCGATCGGTGAAACCATCGAAGCCATCGTCGCGACCGCGTGAACGCCGCGACGATGGCCATGCATCGCGTCACCATCGTCGTGCGTCCACGGCGTGCCGAGGTCCTCTGCCAGCGCCTGCTTGCAACGGGTCAGATCCATGATCTGACCGCAGTGGAATGCCGCGGCTACGGCCGGCAAAAAGGCCATCTCGACAATTATTCGGCCGAAGAATACCGCATCGACTTTCTGCCCAAGGTCCTGATCCAGGGCTTCGTCGCCGACACCGATCTACCCGCCATCACCGACCTGATTTCAGCGACCTGCCGCACCGGCCGCATGGGCGACGGCAAGATTTTCGTCCAGCCGGTGGTGCAGGAAATTCATTTTTAATTGCCACTGTCCGGAAGTCCGGAGGTCCGGAAGTCCGGAAGTCTAGTAGCACAGAGAGTTGAGAAAAAATGGGCAGGCTGCTGCATGCGGGAGAAACCGACCGTAAGCGCAACTGGCCTTCGTCCTCAAGACTTCCGGACTTCCGGACTTCCGGACTCCCGGACCTTCGAAGCGGACTTCCGGACGTTCGAAAAAACAGGATGAAACGCCACCCACTGCGCCGGCGCCGCCGCCAAAAAGCGCGTGAAGACATCCGCCAAGTCCTGCGTCAGCGCCTGCACTTGCGCACTTTTGGCTACGGATGCGTCGGCGTGCATGGGCTTGCCGATGACGAGCACGAAACGCTCAGCGCTGCGCCGGGCCAGCATAAATGGCACCACCGGAGCGCTGGTCTGAACGGCAAGTGCAGCAGCACCGACCGGGAACATCGAGCGCGAACCGGCGAAACGGACTTCGATGCCTTGGCCGGTATAATCACGATCGCTGAATAGGCAGAGGTGTTCGCCGTTGCGTAGGGTGCGCAGCGCTGCGAGCGGAGCACGGTCGAGCAACAGACTGCGGCATTTGAACGCCGCGCGTTGATCCGCGAAGATGCGATCGATGCGTTCATCGCCATACGGTAACGCCACCGAGGCGATGCCGGTGACCAGACCCATCTGATAACAGGCGGCCGTAGCCAGGCCCCAATTACAGTGCACCGAAGCGAAGATGGTCGGCGTCAGGCGCGGACGAGGCGTAAAGACGCCCCAGGGATCGACGAGTTCCACCCACGGCTTGCGATAGCGCCAGGCGGGAATCTTGCCCATGGCGAAGGAATCCGCGATCGACATGCAAAAGGCGAGGTAACTGCGTCGCGTCGCGCGCGCCTGCGCCGATGCGGTGGGCACGAAATGGCGTAAGTTGGCGCGGACCGTGCGCCGCCCGCTGGCATCACACCACCACGCGATCCAGCCGAGCAGGTATGCAATGATGCGCGACAACCATAAGGGACAGGCCTCGCCCAGGCCCAGCATGGTACGATACGCGAACAGGCGCAGACGCGGATGATCGGCGATCAGATCACGGGCCATAAGAAATCCGAATCCATGCGCTCATACGCTCCGACCATCGACCAGCACGAGGCGTGGCTGTAATTCACCGCGCCACCGGTTGGCCTCGGGACGGACGAGCAAATCGAAACGCGTACCGGGCGTTGCGAAAGCCGCAAAGCTGGTCTTCGCTTTCCACGCCAGCAATTCGCGCATGCCACCGCCGGCATCAGTGATTGCCATTTTGAGGTGATCGCCATCGCGACCGAACAAACGTGGGCGCGCTACGGGAGCAACGCCGCGCAGGTGTAAAACGGGTTCGGGATTGCCAATACCAAATGGCCCGAGGCGTTCGAGTTGGGTGAAGAAGTCGGCGTCGAGTTCGGCCACGGCGGCATCGCCATCGTGATCCGTGCGCGGCTCCAAGGCCCCTGGCGACAAGCGCGCGGCGACGTAGGCATCGAAGGCTTCGCGGAAGGGGGCCACTGCCTCCGGCGTGATCGACAGGCCCGCTGCCATGGCATGGCCGCCGCCTTTGATCAGCAGATGACGGCAGGCGGCGATCGCCTCACCGAGATGCACCTGAGGAATGCTGCGCAGGCTGCCTTTGCCGACGCCATCTTGAATCGCGATCACCGCGGTGGGCTTGCCGTAGCGTTCGGTCAAGCGGCTGGCGACGATGCCGACGACGCCCGCATGCCAACCGTCGCCGGCGAAGACCAAGGTGCTGCGGCGGACGAGTTGCGGATCGCCCTCAATGGCTGCGGTGAGATCATCGGTGAGGATCTGGGTCAGGCGTTTGCGTTCTTCGTTTTCTTGAATGATGTCGGCCAGCACGGCGGTGGCATGCTCACGGCTGAGTGCGGTGAGCAGCGTGATATTCGCCATCGCGCTACCGACACGACCACTGGCATTGAGCAAGGGGCCGATACGCCAGCCGATGTCACTGGCGGTCAAGGTGCCTTCCATGCGCGCGTGGTCGAGCAAAGCCTGCAGACCCGGGTTGGTGGTTTGCGTCAGTGCGCGCAGGCCATGGCTCACGAGGATACGGTTTTCGCCGTTCAGCGGCGCGCAATCGCAGATCGTCCCCACGGCGACCAAGGCCAAAGCATCGAGCAGGAAGTCGCGCAAGCGCGGCGACACCTTGTCCGAGCCCGAGAGCACCGTGGCCGTAGCCCAGGCCAGTTTCCACGCCACCCCGACGCCGGCCAAACCTTTGTCCGGATAGGTGCACTGCGGGTGGTTGGGATTCACCACAGCGGTGCATTCTGGCAGGTTCCCTTGCGGCAGGTGGTGATCGGTAATGATGACCGTGCAGCCGACCTCTTGTTCGATGCGCTTGGCCCAGCCGTGATCAGCGATGCCGCAGTCGACCGTGATCATGACGGCAGGTTTATGTTCGAGTGCTGCCTGCAGGCTGGCTTCGCCGAGGCCGTAGCCATCGATGCGCCGATGCGGAATCCAGGCAATGGCATCGTGACCACAGGCGCGGCAGAACTGCACCAGCAACGCTGCCGCCGTCGAGCCATCGACATCGTAGTCGCCGTGGACCAGGATGGTCTTGCGTTCTGAGATAGCGGCGGCGAGGCGTTCGGCGGCCTGCGAGCAATCGCGCAGCGCACTGGGGCGGTGCAGATCAGTGAGGCGCCGGGCCAAGAAGGCCTCAGCCGCGTCGAGGCCATGCACGCCACGCAGGACCATCAGCCGGGCCAGCAGCGGCGAGAGCTGGAGCTCATGTTCGAGCTCCGCAACGACATCGTCAGGAGCAGTCCGGCAGCGCCATTGGCGTTGGGCAGTGAGCACGCCACGGGTGTACGGATGCGCCGGGATGATGCCAGTGGTGGAGGTGGGCGGTGGTGCCCTCGGCATTGCGGGCGGAAAGTCGGGAACCTTTGTCTGGCGACGGCGTCTGAGGGGCATGTACAGCCTCTCTGCGCAACCGTGGTCCGTTCCTGCCGCGCTGGGCCAACCCATTCACGCCATCCTTCTCACTTTGCTCATGACGGGCTGGTGTATCCTTGGGTCCATGGCATTCACGACCGAGGCCGCTGACGCCGTCGCGGAAAATGCCGGGGCAGACCCGCTGACGGCAGCGACGGAACGCCATGCGTGGCGCTGGTTTGGACTTACCCTCGCTGCGGCTGAAGCCCAAGCAGCAGGGGGCGGCCAGATCGTGGTGGTCATCCAACGCGATGGCAACAACGTCACGCCGGAATGGACGCGAGCCGTCCACGAGATCGGCGTGGTCGTTCACGGTGATCGCATCATCGAGGCGCAAATCGGGACGGAGGGAGACTGGGAAGGCACGCGCGATGTGAGTTTGCTGCCGTGGCTGGGGCATATCGAGGAAGCCGCTGCGGCCCTGGCCCAGGTGCACGGTCGGCCGTTGCGCGTCGTCGCTCGTGATAGCGAACATTATCCGGTGACCATGGATTACCGCGAGAACCGCCTCAACGTGCATCTGCAGCAGGGGGTCGTGATCACTGTGCACGGAGGTTGAGATGGACGCTGGCCTTGAGCGCACACGCTTTATGCTGTCGACCATGCGAATCTTGCTGTTGTCTTGTCTGATGCCCTTCACCGTGGCCCTGGCCGCCGTTGAGCCCGAGTTTCCCCATACCGTCAGTGACGTGCCAGTCGATCCGGCGGTGCAGTGGGGGCGGCTCGATAATGGACTTCGCTGGGCTGTGCGGCCCAATCGCCAACCGCCAGGAAAAGTCACGTTGCGACTCCAGGTTCAGGTCGGCAGTTGGGCGGAACGCGAGTCCGAACAGGGTCTGGCGCATCTTTTGGAGCACATGGCGTTTCTCGGCACTACGCATTATCCGTCGGGTGAACTGAACAAAGCGTTGCAGCCCTTGGGAATCGGTTACGGCAGTCATTCCAATGCCCACACCGGCTTTGAAGAGACCGTCTACAAACTCGATCTGCCGAACAGCGAGCCAGCGACCTTGGATCTCGGCCTGCGCGTGCTGGCCGATTACGCCGGCGGCATGCTATTGGATCCCGCCGAGATCGAGCGCGAGATCGGCGTCGTGCTGGCCGAGATGCGTGATCGCGACACGCCGGACCTGCGCATTCATCGTGCTCGTTTCGCCGCCGCGTATGTCGGAACGACGCTGAGCGAGCGTTTCCCGATTGGCATCGAAACCACCGTGCGTGCTGCCGATCAGCAACGCCTACGCGATTTCTACGACGCTTGGTATCGTCCTGAACGTATGGTGCTGGCTATCGTCGGCGATGTTGATCCGGCGGCGGTGGTGAGTCGCATTCCGACGTATTTCGGTAGCTTGACCGCACGAGCCGACGCGCGCGAGGTCCCCACGGCTGATGGCTTGCGCGATGATCCCTTGGTCGGCTTGGTGTTCCGCGAGAGCGAAGCGGCGGTGTCACGCGTCGGTATCTACGTCGCACGCCGCGAAGCGGCGACGCTGGATACGCTCGCGACGCGAAAAGCGGAATTGCTGATCAATGCGGCCCACGCCTGTTTGCGGCGGCGGATCGAAGCCCTGGTCGCAGCGGATCCGACGGGTCCGGTGGTCGACGTGCGCTGTGGCAGCT
>CAYQAQ010000166.1:0-6732 GCA_964415495.1 uncultured candidatus Brocadiaceae bacterium
AGCGCCACGAGAACGCCCAGCGCGACAAGAGCTGGAGCGGCAACGGCATCGACGTCGAGACGCTGCTGGCCAAGGTCTCCGCCTACGATGCCCGCATCGGCGCGTCGATGCGCCTCATGGTGATGGTCGGCCTGCGGCGCAAAGAGTCGGTCATGTGCCGGCCCTACGCCCATGTCCACCCCTTCTCGGAGACGGGCCTGCCGGACGACGCACGAAAGGCGGATCGGTATCTGTGGACGAAGGGCAAGGGTGGCCGTCCGCGCTGGCTGGCGCTGGCCACCGAAGCGCAGCAGGCTGCCATCGATCACGCCTGCAGCGTGGTCAGCGGCCAAGATGCGCACCTGGGAGCGCCGGATCGCGACCTGAAGTCCAACCTCCGGCGGCTGGACTACGCGCTGCGCAAGTTCGGCCTGACGAAGCGGGAGAGCGGAACCACCGGACACGGCGCGCGGCACGACCACCTTCAAGGCGAGTACGAGGAGAAGACTGGCACGCGAGCGCCGATTCGCGGCGGTGGGCCCGTTGATCCGGCACTCGACCGGCAGGCGCGACTGCACGTGGCGAGCATCGCGGGTCATGCGCGCCTTCGCTCGGCCGGGGCATACATCGGTGCGATCCGACGCGAGCCCGCCGACAAGGCCGAACCGGCTCAGGGGGACGCAACCAAGCCTGCGCGTGACAAAGGAGACGAAGCGATCTCCGCTTCCTGAGCCGGCCCGGATCGGGCCGGTGGATGGTTAGGGTGCAGGCTGGAGCATTGTCGGCGGCCGCCTTGTGGACCACCGCTGCCACCCGCCGCGCCCTGGACACGTGCCGCCGGTTCCCTGTGCGATTGATGGAACGGCCGCTTTCCGAACCTCCGCTCGACAACCTGGCCGTCGCTTGACGACCCCTATGCTGACGTAGCTGTCGCAGATCTGGACTCCGCAGACCGGTCATTGAATTCGCCGCCGCACAAACGCCAGCAGCGACAAGCTTGCAGGCCGCGGCCTGGCAGAGCTCGGGCCCTTCGGACCTTGGCCCAGCCGTCCGGCGCTGGCAGGCGCGTCTGCACGGCGTCGAGATCGTCTCCTGGTTCCTGGCACTTGAAGCGCTCACACTGTGCGCGCGCTCCGGTCACGTCTTCTGCCGCGGCGCAAGAAGCTCACGCACCGGTACCGAACCGCGGCGCTTGCGCGCCATAGACGCGCCATAACCCGGACGGCGCCTTCGGCATGCAGTCGTCGGGCTTGTCCAGCCTGACCAGGATCTTCAGCTGGCAGCCTTTGGCTGCGCCGTTGCGGCCGACAAGAGCGATGCGTTCACCGGCTTCGATCGAGAGTGCCACGCCCTCGAGCACAGAAACATGGCCGAAGGCAAGTTAGGCGATGGCAAGGGACAGCAGCAGCGCCTTTAGGCGGGTTGCCCAGTGGGGAGCTGTCCTCACGCCGAGCCTGCGCCTCGGGGCGCAGGCTCGCGGCCGCTCAGGCGAAGGCGGCGGCTCGCATGCCGGCAATCACCGCAGGCACGTCGCGCGCCGGCACAGGGCGCGAGTACAGGAAGCCTTGGCCCACGTTGCAGCCCAGGCGCGTGAGCAGCTCGGCATCGGCCGCCGACTCGATGCCTTCGGCCGTGGTCGGCATGTTCAGGCTGCGGCCCAGGCCGATGATGGCGTTGACGATGGTGGCGCTCTCGGGTCGCCCATGCATGGTGTGGATGAACGAACGGTCGATCTTGAGCTTGTCGAAAGGCAGTTCGGACAGGTGACTCAGGCTTGAGTAGCCGGTACCGAAGTCGTCCAGCGCCACGCGGATGCCATGCGACTTCAGACCCAGCACGATGCGCCGCGCCAGTTCCAGATCGCCGATGAGGGCGTTTTCGGTAATCTCGATCTCGAAGCGCTCGGCCGGAAAACCGGTCTCCTGCAAGACCGCGAGCAGGCGCTCGATCAGGGATTCGCTCTTCAGCTGTTGCGGCGCGATGTTGATCGCGATGCTCAAGGTCGGCGCCCAATCCCGCGCGGCCTTCAGCGCCGCACGCATGACGCTGACGGTGAGTGCGTCGATCTGCCCTGTGTCCTCGGCAATCGGCACGAAGGTGGTCGGGGGGATCAGGCCGCGTGTGGCGTGGGGCCAGCGTGCAAGCACCTCGAAACCCGTCAGCTCGCCGCAGGCCAGGTCGATCAGCGGCTGGAAGAAAGGCACGATGTCGCCGCCCGCGATGGCCAGGCGCAGGTCCAGCTCGAGCGCCTCGCGTTCGCGCACGTCTTCGTCCATCGCCTGCTGGAAGAAACGGACGTCGCCGCGCGCCTCGTTCTTGGCGCGGTACAGCGCCACGTCGGCCTTGCGGATGAGCTCGTCGGTCTGTGCGCCGTCGCCGGGGTAGAAGGCCACACCCACGCTGGCGCTGACCCGGACCTCGCCCTGCGGCAGCACGATGGCTTCGGACAGGCTGGCGATGAGCCGATGCGCAGCGCGGATCGGGGCGTCGCTCGTGGCATCCGCGCTGAGCACAACGACAAACTCGTCGCCGCCCAGACGCGCCACGATTTCGCCCTTGCGCACCTGCGCGTTCAGGCGCCGGCTGATCTCCATCAGCACCTCATCACCGGCAGCGTGGCCGTGGCGGTCGTTGATCGGCTTGAAGCCGTCCAGGTCGAGCACCATCAGCGCGAACCGGGCCTTTTCACGCAGCGCGCGCGCAATCGCGCCTTCCAGCTGCATGCGCAGGTAACGCCGGTTTGCCAGGCCGGTGAGCGGGTCGTGCAGGGCCAGCCGCGTGACCTCGGCCTGCTTCTCGGCGAAGGCCGTTTCGGCTTCGCTCAAATGCGCCGCCAGATGGCGCCAGAGCCCTGCAAACGCACCCAGCGCCAACACCATCAGGCCAGCCAGCAGCCACCATGAGTGCTGCGTCAAAGAGCGCAGCTGCGCATCCGCCGACGCTTGAAGCTCCTCCATGAAGGCGTCGGAGCCCGCGGCCAGCACCGCCTTCTGGTCGCTGTACGCCGGGCCGTTGAGGATGGCCTGCGCGCCGGGCAGGTCCCCCGCAGACACACGCGCAAAGGCCGCACGCTCCATCTCGACGAGGCGGTCGTTGGCCGCGCGCGTGGCGTGGTCGAAACGCTGTGCTGCTGCGGGCGTGGACAACGCCGTGGCTGCGGCAATGGCCTTGTCGATCTGCGGAATGTGCTCGTCGTAGCGGCGAGCCCAGCGTGCGTCACCGCTGGTGGCGGCCAGGTTGGCCGACATCGTCAGCCGCTCGTCCTGAAGCAGGATGTCGCCCGCGATCGACAGCGCGGACTTGACGTCGTGGATGGCCACGTTGCTGGCGTGCTGGTAGACCAGCCGCTCGATCCCCAGCGCGCCCACGAGCAGCGCCGTGGCGGCAAAGGAGGCCAGCACGACGCGGCGCGCGGTTCGCGTAGCAGCGCTCACACTGCTCGGCGGCAATGAAGGGTTGTCGTTCATTCTTGTTGGTTGTTCGATGGTTCCATCCGGGCGCCGCAGACCCGCCGCCTGTGACTCTTTTCGGTGCGCAACGGCTTGAGTGAACCCTCGCCCGTGCGGCGGACCGCGAGTGAGGCATTTAGTCACGGGCGCGGCGAGACGAGCTGCCAGGTACCTGGGCCCGAGGTGACCGGGGAACTGACTATTGCAGGGTGGCGGAACGGGTTCCCGGGCCTGGAACGCGAGCAGCTGCCTCGATCACTTCCAACAATTGCTCCGGCATGACGGGCTTGGAAAGCAGCCGCGATATGCCGCTTGCCCGCGCCCGATCCTCGTCGCCAAGGTCCGCGCTGGTCCCCACGATCATGAGCTCATGGCCGTCGGCTCGTTCGCGCAGGCGTTGTGCCAGCCCCACGCCATCAAGTCGGGGCATCTGAAGATCGGTGACCACGAGGCGATGGCGGTGGATCAACCACATCGACCATGCCGACTCGCCATCGTCCACCACGTCCACTTCGCAGCCAAACCGTCGCAGCACGGTTTCGAGAATGATCTGTTGCACGCGGTCGTCCTCGGCGAGCAGCACGCGCAAGGGCTGGCCGTCGGATGTCGAGAGTGCCTTGGCTTGCTGAAGTTCTTCCTCGATGGGCACGGCGAGCGACAGGACCGCCCGGGTGCCCTTTTCACGGTTGGGCACGAGCTCGATCGTGCCACCCATGGCGTCCATGAGACGCCTGCAAAGGACCAGCCCCAGACCGGTACCACCCCCGCGGTGGATCTCAGTCACCCCAGCTTGGCTGTAGGGGCGGAACAACTCGGCCATGCGGCCGGGTTCGATACCGACACCTTCGTCGCGAACTTCGATGGTCACGCTCTGAACGCCCGGCGTGCTTGACTCCGCTCGGGCTTCGACATGAACGGTCTGTCCTTCGGCGCTGAACTTCAGTGCGTTGGACAACAGGTTGACGACCACCTGGCGCAGCCGGAACGCGTCGAACCGATGGTGACCTGCCACGTTGGCGTCGACCGACAACAGCACGGTGATACCGCGCGACCTTGCCAAAGGTTCCACCGATTGGACCGCAGCCGCCAGCGTCGATCGGATGGCGTCGGCCTGCACAACGAGTTGGAGCTGTCCTGAATCACTCTTGGAGAGATCCAACAGATTGTTCACGTACTCGGACAGCGTTTGCGCCGCGCGCTGAGCCAGCAGCGCCAGTTCGCGCGCAGAGGGTGGTAGTTTCTCGCCCTGCAGCAGCCCCAGCGCGCCGCAGACAGCGTTCACGGGCGTGCGGATCTCGTGGCTGGCCTCGGCCAAGAAGGTTTGCCGCTGGCGGGCCAGCGCCTCGGCCCGGTCGCGTGCCCGCGCTGCCTCCTGCTCCGCCAGGCGCCGACGCGCCACCGACAAGCGCAAGCGCCAAGCCCACAGCAGCGAAACCGCCAGCGCCACCACGACGCCCACCAGCACGGGCAGCAATCGAGCCAGTGCTTCGCGGGCCTGCACCCCCGACTCGTCGGCGATCGGCAGCACGGCCCATCGGGAGGAGACCGCCGAGCGCTCGCTCTCGCTGATCGAGGCCAACGCGCGCTGGAGAACGCCCGCCAGCGCCGCTTGGTCGCGTCTCACGGCGAAGTACAGGTCCGAGTTCAGCTCCGGAAAGAACGCTGCCATGCGCAGCACACCACCCAGCCCCTGAGACAGCGCCGGCGCCGCAAAGGTGACGTTCACGAGGGCGGCATCGCCCTGGCCGTTGGCCACGGCCGCCAGCAACCCGTCCCGGGTGTCGATCTCCAGCAGTCGAACGTAGGGGTGCAGCTGGCGCATCAAGTAAGCGGTCTGCCCGTCGCGCAACACCGCAACCTGGCGACCGGTGTACTGGGCAAGGCTGAGTACCGGCGCAGCGTTCACCGGCGTGACCAGTACATTGGGCGTGCTGATCCAGGGGCCGATGAAGATGAACTCGCGCTCGCGTTCGGCGTTGGCCGCGACGGCGATCAAGAGATCGATTTCTCCGCGTCGGGCGCTCTGGTAGATCTCGGTCCACGTCCCGCCTTGGGGCGTGGCCAGCCGCAGGCTGGCCTTGTCGGCAACGAGACGGAGATAGTCGCTGGCGGCACCGGCCAGCCGGCCGTCGTCTGTTTGCAGGGTATAGGGACGGAAGTCCAGTTCGTACCCGACACGCAGCGCCGGCAAGGACGCGATCAGTTGCTGCTCGTCGGGACTCAAGGCCAAAGGCGGCGCAGGCTCGACCAGCAACGACCTCAGGGGCATCCAGCGCCGATGGATCTCCTGGCGCTCTACCAAAGTGATGCTCGCCAGAGCGCGGTTCAGGAGTTCCAGGAGGCGTGTCTGGTCCTTCGGCAAGGCGAAATGCAGTGCGCTCAGCGACGACTGCCAACTGTCGCGGACCTCCAGGTTGCTCAGCAGCAGTCGTTCGACGAGGAACGACGTTGTCGGCAAGGCCCCCAGGTAGACGTCGGCACGCCGTTCCGAGACGGCCCGGAGCGCGCCCGCGGAGTCGGCAAACTCGACGATGGTCGCCTGCGGATGGCGCTCCCGAATCAGGGCCACCACGGCATAGCCCTTCTCGACTGCCACACGCAGACCCTTCATCGACTGGCCGCTGCCCACGCCGGCGACATCAGAGCGCGTGACGTAGACGTTGGGGACGTCCAGATAGGGCTGCGAGAAGGCCAGATAGGCATTGCGGGTGGTGGTCTTCGAGAGCGATGGCACAAGATCGGCTTCGCCACGTTGAACGGCTGTCAGTGCATCGGCCAGGGTGGGCGTGGCCTTGAACTCCAACTTGAGCTCGAGCCGCTGGGCAATGAGCGCTAGGTAGTCACCCGACAAGCCCCGGAACTGGCCTTCGTAGGTGTAGACGTCGATCGGTGCCCACTCCGTCTTGGTTGCCACACGCAAGGGCGGGCGATTCCGCAGCCAGGCCCGCTCTTCATCCGTCAACAGTGCTGTTGCGGCCTTCGCCGCAGGCCCAGCCGCTGATGGCTCGGCATAGGACAGTGGCGCAGCCAGAAGCAGTGCCAGCACGGCCAGCAGAGCCAGGGTGCCAAGCACTCTGGCAACCACGCCCGAAATGGCCGCGCGTCCCCAGAGATCGCAGTGAATCCCCCAGAACCCCAAGATCGGCCCCATGCGCTCCACATGCCTGACAGCGTTGTGTCGCCTCAGTGTACTGGGAGGGCGTGCTCCGCGTCCACCCTCGGTGCGCACCTCCAGCAGGAGTTCGCGGCGGTGGCGTTACGCGGCGACGGGACCAATGGTTCGTTGGACCGGCACCTCGGCGAC
>CAYQAQ010000167.1:0-6717 GCA_964415495.1 uncultured candidatus Brocadiaceae bacterium
GCCAAGCCGCCCCCCAGTCCCTCAACAACGACTGGTTCAGCGCCGCCCTGAACAAGAAGCGCTGACGACGGCTGATCGCCTCGTCCGCGTTTTCCTTAGCCCCGCCCCCGCGCCCTCCGGCGCGGCGGTAGCGATTTACCATTCCTTGTCCACGCCGGGGATTGCCCGACGCTCACGCGAAGTGTAAAATCACCTGCACCCCCCCGAAACCGTGCGCGCCCCCTACCCCCTCCTGGCTGCCTCTAGCCTTTTCCTGTTGCCCGTCTCGCTGCCCGCGATCATCGACCGCGACGGCGACACCATGAGCGACATCTGGCAGATGCGTTTTAACGCCTTCGGCCTCGCTCCCGACGAAGACACCGATGGCGACGGCTACACCAACCGCGAGGAAAGCATCCTCGGCACCGACCCCTTCGACTCCGCCTCCCGCTTCGCCCCCGACCTCCACTTTCCCGCCTCCGCTCGCCTCCGCGTCGCCTTCACCGCCGGCCTCGGCAAACACTACGTCATCGAGACCAGCCCCGACCTCGCCACCTGGGTGCCCGCCTCCACCGTCTTCGGCGCCAACGCCCCCGTCCTCGCCGACCTCGCCACCACGCCCACCACCGGCCCCCGCGTCTTCGCCCGCGTCGTCGCCTCCGACCTCGACTCCGACGGCGACGGCCTCACCGATTGGGAAGAACGCGCCATGGGCTTCGACCCCGCCCGCGTCTTCAGCGAAGGCCTCGGCAGCAATCCCACCCCACCCACCACCAACAACCCCCGCATCACCGACTTCGAGCGCCTCTCCGCCATCCTCGCCGCCACCACCAACAGCGAGATCACCGTCGCGGCCCTCACCCCCGAAATCGCCGAAAACTGGCCCGACCCCGGCCTCGTCGTTTTCCGCCGCCCCGGCTGGCAATCCACCACCAACGTCGGCCGCCTCGATCCCATCACGGTCAACTTCACCCTCGGGGGCACCGCCAGCCCCGGCTTCGACTACGCCGAACCCGCCCTGCTCAGCGTCCACTTCCCCCTCGGCCGGGACGAGGCCTACCTCGCCCTCACCCCGCTCGCCGACGCCCTCGTCGAGCCCGCCGAAACCATCACCATCACCCTCGCCCCCGGTGAAGGCTACACCATCGGCGCCCAGTCCTCCGCCACCCTCATTCTCCTCGATTCCAGCGACGGCCTCCCCTCCGCCAACGCCGCCGCCCGCTTCCTCCAACAAGCCACCTTCGGCCCCGCCCCCGACGAGCTCGCCCGCGTGCGAGCACTCGGCTACCCCGCCTGGATCGACGCCCAGCTCGCCCGCCCCCTAAACCTCCACTTTCCCCTCGTCCGCCAGTGGCAGGCCGAGCTCCCCATCTCCGGCACCAACCGCGCCACCGATCCGCGCGTCTCCAGAGAACACCGCATCGAGGCCTTCTGGCGCCAATCCATGCGCACCGACCCCGACTCCGATCCCCTCCGCCAGCGCGTCGCCTTCGCCCTCTCCCAAATCTTCGTCGTCTCCGACCGCAACAGCTCCATCGCCAACGACCACCGCGGCCCCGCCGACTACTACGACGTCATGCTCCGCCACGCCTTCGGCGACTACCGCGCCCTCCTCGAAGACGTCACCCGCCACCCCAACATGGGCCAGTTCCTCAGCGCCCTGCGCAACCGCAAGGCCAACCCCGCCATCAACCGCTTCCCCGACGAAAACTACGCCCGCGAGATCCTCCAGCTCTTCTCCATCGGCCTCTGGCTCCTCGACCGCGACGGCACCCACCTCCTCTCCGACGGCACCACCCTCGGCCCCGACGGCGAAACCATCCCCGCCGGCCAATCCATCCCCACCTACGGCCAAAACCAGATCGAGACTCTCGCCCGCGTTTTCACCGGCCTCAGCTACGGCTCCCGCTACGCCAACGCCGACGCCGAACCCACCGACGCCAACATCGTCCCGACCACCACCTTCCACGACAGCCGCAACGTCGTCTTCCGCCCCATGCGTTTCTTCGACGGCCAGCACGACGTCGATGCCAAGTCCCTTGCCCTCCCCGGCCACGCCACCCTCGCCCTCCCCGCCCGCACCGGCCACACCACCAACAGCCACACCGCCGGCGACGCCGACCTCGCCGCCACCCTCGACTGGCTCGCCGCCCACCCCAACATCGGCCCCTTCATCTCCCGCCAGCTCATCCAGCGCCTCGTCACCTCCAACCCCACCCCCGCCTACATCCGCGACGTCGTCTCCGTCTTCGAAAACGCCACCCATCCCGTCCCCGGCGGCCCCCGCGGCCAACTCGGCCCCGTCGTAAAAGCCATCCTCCTCCACGACGAAGCCCGCTCCCACGCCCGCACCCTCGTCCCCGAACACGGCCTCGTCCGCGAGCCCTACACCCGCTACGTCGCCTTCGCCCGCGCCTTCTCCGCCGCCCCCCAGGACCCCGTCTCCTCCGGCGGACGCTACCGCGGCTTTGGCAATATCGACAGCGAGTTCCAGCAGCGTCCCCTCAGCGCCCCCAGCGTCTTCAACTTCTACTCCCCCGATTTCCGCCCCCTCGGCCCCATTTCCACCGCCGGTCTCGTCGCTCCCGAGATGCAGATCGTCAACTCCAGCACCGCCATCACCGGCCCCGACCGCTTCAGCTCCGCCCTCTCCGTCGCCGCCCCCGGCAGCCTATCCGGCTCCGGCACCAACGCCGCCAACCCCACCCGCTTCAACACCAGCACCAGCCTCACCGACTCCGCCGGCCAGCCCGCGTGGAACACCCGGATCGACGAGACCCCCTGGATCGCCCTCGCCAAGACCACCCCCGAGGCCCTCGTCGCCGAGCTAAACCACCGCCTCTGCGCCGGCCGCATGAGCCCCGCCACCTACCGCGTCATTACTCGCGCCGTCCGCCGCCTCGAGGATCCCAACGCCACCGCCAACGAGCTCCACTCCGACAACCGCGCCCGCCTCCGTTTCCGCGTCGCCGCCCACCTCGCCGCCCTCTGTCCCGAGTCCGCCGTCCTCCGCTAACTCTACCAGCTCTACTAGCTTACTAGCTCTACCAGCTCTACTAGCTTACTAGCTCTACCAGCTCCATGAAAACCCTCACCCGCCGCGACTTCCTCGGCCAGGCCAGCTGCGCCGCCGTCGGCTCCATCGGCCTGCTCTCCACCCTGCTCAACCTCCGCATGGCCAACTCCGCCATGGCGCAGTCCATCCTACCCGGCAACGACTACCGCGCCCTCGTCTGCCTCTTCCTCTCCGGCGGCATCGATTCCTGCAACGTCCTCTTCCCCGCCCCCACCGCCGGCACGCCCCGCTCCACCTACGAATCCGTGCGCGGCGGCCTCTACGACCCGGTCACCAACTCCGACGGCCTCGCCCTCGCCAACGGCCTCTCCCTCGCCCCCTCCGCCTACGCCCCCTACCCGCTCGCCATTCACCCCGCCTTCGCCGACCACGCCGGCGCCAGCGGCCTCGCCTCCCTCTTCGCCGCCGGCCGCGCCGCCTTTGTCGCCAACGTCGGCACCCTCGTCGAACCCACCACCAAATCCGCCTACGTCGGCTCGACCGCCAAGCTCCCCCGCGGCCTCTACTCCCACTCCGACCAGATCCAGCAGTGGCACACCTCCGTCGCCATTGAGAGCACCGGCAACATCGGCTGGGCCGGCCGCGCCGCCGACCTCATCCGGTCCGCCAACGCCAACCGCCGCGTCTCGATGAACATTTCCCTCGGCGGAAACAACATCTGGCAATCCGGCGCCGCCGTCGTCCCCTACGCCATCGGCCCCTCCGGCAGCACCCTCCCTTCCGACTACCAAAGCCCCCTCGCCAACCCCGTCGTCGGCGCCACCGACCGTCGCGCCGTCCGCACCGCCGCCCTCGACAACCTCCTTCAGCAGGAACACCAAAACCTCTTCGACGAAACCTTCCGCGCCAACCTCCGCGACTCCATCGAGGGCAGCGTCTATTTCCGCGACGCCTTCACCGAAAGCACCCTCGACACCCTCTTCCCCGGCGACGCCAGCTACCCCTACCCGCTCAACCCCGCCACCGGCGTCCCCTTCACTTCCGGCAACGACCCCGCCCGCACCCTCGGCCAGCAGCTCAAGGCCGTCGTCCGCACCATCAAGGCCCGCGGCGCCCTCGACATGCGCCGTCAGACTTTCTTCGTCCAATACGGCGGCTGGGATCACCACGACGAGGTCATCAACAGCATGCAGACCCAGCTCGACGTCGTGAACCGCTGCCTCGCCGCCTACTGGCAAGCCCTCGTCGAGATCAACCTCACCGACGCCGTCACCCTTTACACCGCGTCCGATTTCGCCCGCACCCTCACCTCCAACGGCGCCGGCTCCGACCACGCCTGGGGCGGCAACCAGTTCGTCCTCGGCGGCGCCGTCCTCGGCAACAAAGTTTACGGCGCCTACCCCGACCTCGCCCTCAACGCCCCCCGCGTCGTCACCAACCGCGGAGCCGTCATCCCCGACATCTCGGTGGACGAATACTTCGCCGAGCTCGCCCTCTGGTTCGGCATCACTCCCGGCCAGCTCCCCGACGTCCTCCCTCGCATCAACCAATTCTACGTCCCCGGTCTTAACCCGCCGGTAGGCTTCATGTCCGCCTGATTCCATGCCTCCCCGGCGCCTCCCCCGTCTCCCGCTTGCGCTCGTCCTGGGCCTCGCCCTCGCCCTGCCCGTTCTCCTCTGGCTCCTCCGCGTTTCGCCGCCCACGCCCGCTCCCGCTCCGACTCTCGCCGTCCTCGCGCCGCCCGATCCGCCGACGCTCCGATCCCGCCGCGTCGCCACCCCGGAGGCCCCGCTCCTCGCCCACGAGGAACTGCTCACCCTCGAAGGCGATGCCGCCGCCGATCTCTCCGCCCTCGCCGACCTCACCCGCGCCTACCTCGAAAGTCCCCCCGACCCCGCGCGCCCGCCCCTCGGTTTTAACGAAGACCTCGCTCGCGCCCTCACCGATCACGACGCTCTCGGCGAAGCCGCCATTCCCCCCGACCATCCCGCGCTCCGCGACGGCCGACTCATCGACCGCTGGGGCTCCCCTTGGCACATCCACCCCCTCTCCGCGGTCGAGATCGAACTCCGCAGCGCCGGCCCCGACCGCCGCCTCTACACCCCCGACGACCTCGTCTCATCCCGCTGACTCCACACCGCGACGCGCGCATGACTAGGGTGTGTCTGGGAAATAAGCTCGTTGTGCGTCAGAGGAAAAACTCGCTCGGCCAAGGCGACCGAGACGGAGGTGGACCAGCGGTCCATGCCGCCGAGGGCAACACAGGCCGAGCGAGTTTTTCCTCTGGTTTGCACGCATGATGAGTTTATTTCCCAGACACACCCTAATCCCTGACAACCCCGGCCTCGCCCCGAGCCGGGGTTTGTTCTTTCTCACGTTCTCGCGCCCCCCCTCGCCCGCTCCCCATGCCGCAACAACTTCCGCTGCTTATGAACTCCCGCCCCCTCCGCCTCCTGCCCCTCCGCGCCGCCCTCGCCGCCGGCGCACCGCCCGCGCTCGAAGAGGCCATCATCGCCCGCCTCCGCGCCCTGCCCCAAACCGCGCTTTAAGCACCCTCGCCGCGCGCGCCGCTCACGCGAACAGCACCGCCAGATCCTCGTCCGTCTGCGCCATCTTCGCGCAGCCCGGCTCCATCGCCACCGCCCGCGCCAGCCGGGCGCGCGCCGGTTCCAGTTCGCCGAGCAGCGCCAGATAGCACGCCAGATTGTAGTGCAGGATCGCGCACCTTCCGCCGATCCGCTCCTCCGCCGCCTCCAAGATTCCGCGCGCCTTCTCCAGCTCCGCCCACCCCGCCTTGCCCGCGCGCCGCGTCGCGAAGGCCCCGTGCAACCACCCCGCGTCCAGCCCTGGCGCCACCGCGCGCAAATTCGCCGCCAATCGCGTCGCCTTGGTCCACGCCTCCGCCACCATCGCGATTTCCAGCTCCAGCGCCAGCACCCCCGGATGCTCGCGCTCACCCTCCGCCACGCCCGCCAGCTCGGTCCGCGCCGCCGCCATCTTCCCGAGCTGCAACCAACCCGCCGCATAGGCCAGGCGTTTTCTCGTATCGGGGCTGAGGTCGTTCACCACACACACACGCCGCAGAAACCGGTAAAAATCAACCCCGCGCTCCCGCCTGCCCCCGGCACGTAGGATTGAGCGTGAGCTCAACAAGCCTCGCCCCTCTCAGCCGCGCCTTGCGCCCACCGCACGTCTTCCTTTTTCCTCCGCCGCTCCACGCGCGCATGTTTTCCCCGACCCAATTCATCGACGACACCCTCGGGCTCGGCCATCCGCTCACCTACCTTGTTCTCTTTCTCGCCGCCTCGCTCCTGCTCGTCTGGCGGCTCGAGGCCATGCTCGCCGCCGGCCTCGAAGGCACCGCCCTCGGCGCGCTCGTGATGCCGCTCTGCTCCGGTCTCGGCAACCTGCTCTTCGTCGCCGTCGCCGCGCGCAACCACGTGCCCCCCGCCGAGGTCGCCATCAACGCCCTCGGCAACAACCTCACCAATCTCCTCCTCATCCTGCCGGTCGTCGCCCTCTGCGTTCCGCTCACCC
This sequence comes from uncultured candidatus Brocadiaceae bacterium, assembly GCA_964415495.1. Lineage (GTDB taxonomy): Bacteria > Planctomycetota > UBA11346 > UBA11346 > UBA11346 > CAYQAQ01. The sequence continues at coordinate 6,533 of CAYQAQ010000167.1, forward strand.
TCCGCACCCCCGCCGACACCCGCCCCGCGCGACGCAAAAAAACCTCCGCCAAATCCGCCGCCAACGACCCCGAGACGCGCCGCCAGCTCAACACCCTTTCGCTGTTTCTCACCCTCGGCGCCGCCGCCGCCTTCCCGCTCATCGTCTGGGCCCTCGCCTCCGACGGACAACTCAACCGCGGCGAC
>CAYQAQ010000168.1:0-6714 GCA_964415495.1 uncultured candidatus Brocadiaceae bacterium
AGGCAACCGATGGCCCTGGGGGCCACGGCCCCCCCCTCCCCTTGTCCATCGCGAGCCGAGCCCAGGTTGCGCGCCGAGGACTTCTCGCAGCATCCCCCACCATGCTGCGCTACCGGGTTCCTGCCTCGACCACCAATCTCGCCCACGGCTTCGATTGCCTCGGCATGGCCTTGGGGCTGTATAACACCATCACCGTCGTCCCCGGCGGCGACACCGTCACGGCTCCGGGTGCCGCCGACGCCGGCCTCGCCCGCTTCGCCGCCCAGGTCCGTGACCTGTGCGCCAGCCGCTGGCAGGTCACCTTGCCCGGTTTCGCCGTCAGCGTCCAGGGCGACGTGCCGATTGCGCGCGGCTTAGGTTCGTCCTCGACCATCATCCTCGGCGTCGCCGCCGCCTGTCAGCACCTCGCCGGCCGCCCCCTCGACCGCCAGGAACTGATCGCGATCGGCGCCACCATCGAAGGCCACCCCGACAACGTCGCCGCCGCCTGCCTGGGCGGCTTCGTCGTCGTCGGCGAGGTCGCCGGCACCTTGCGCTGCCAACGCTTCGACCCACCCGCCGGTCTGGCCTGCGAGGTCATCATCCCCGACTTCGAAGTCAAAACCGCCGAAGCCCGCCGCGTCCTACCCAACGACCTCAGCAAAGCCGACCACATCCGCGGCCTGCAACGCACCGCCTTGATCGTCGCCGCCCTCGCCAAAGGCGACCTGGAAGCCCTGCGCGGCTGCTTCGCCGATGGCTGGCATGAACAGCACCGCGCCGCGCTGAATCCGCATTTGGCGGCCTTGCGGCAGGCAGCGGACGCGGACGTCATCGGAACATTCTTGTCGGGGAGCGGCAGCACGGTGATTCGGTTGCGGCAGGGGATGGGCGCGGCTGGTGTGCTGCCCGATCAGGCGGGTCTACATCCAGCGTGAAGGCGGAATAGAAATGGCGCGCTCACACCGCGTCATGCGTCGGACTGCGCCGGGAGAGGCGAGCCCCAGCTCGCCTTGCCTTTTTCCCGCCAAAAAACGCCATTTTCAAGGCTTGAATGCGTGGACCTCCAGGTCCGCGATGCACGTGAAGTGCTTGCTATTGCCCGTGCACAGTGGCAGCGTATTTTCCAGAGCGGTGGCAGACGGGCTCAACCCAGCCGCACCGTCAGCCGCCGTCCCAGTGCCACGGCGGCACGCTGGAGCGTACCCAAGGTCACCGAGCCGTTGCTGGCGTCCAGCAACCGGTCGACCGCCACCCGGCTGGTGTGCATGCGCCGCGCCAGCTCGGCCTTGGTCAGGCCAACCCGCTCCATCTCGTCGGCGATCTGCAGGGCTACCACCCGCTTGACGGCGGCGGCTTCAACGGCGGCCCGGCTGTCGTCCTCATCCAGGAGGTCGGCCAGGGTGCCACCCAGGTTGGGATGCGTGCGACGGGTCATGGTTCGTTTCTCCGGAAGGTGTCCAGACGGCGTTGGGCCGTCGCCAGTTCGTTGGCCGGGGTCGCCTGGCTCTTCTTCACAAAGCCGTGCAGGGTGACGATGCGGTCCTGCCAGACCGTGAAGAACACCCGTGCGATCCCAGCCGAAATCGTGGACCGCAGCTCCCACAGCTCCGGCCCCATCTTGCGCACCAACGGCATACCCAACGGCCAGCGGAACTGGACCACCATCAGATCCTCACCGATGGCTTGTCGGGCTTCCGCCGGCAGGGACCGCAACCAGTCTCGCACCGGTTCGTTTCCCGCTGCTGAGCGGAAGAACGCCACGGTGAAGGCCGGTTGGGGCACCATGACAGAATCGTACCATTATTGGTGCATCTTGTCCAGTGGGGGAATCGAGCGAATTCTGGACACGAATTCTGGACCACGAATTCTCGAATTCTGGACATGCACCGATCCTCGCTCATATCGGCCAATCTAACCCTCGCCTCTCCCTAACCCATGGTTTCACCAGGGCTTGCAGGATTGCCTTGATATGGGTTTGTGCAGACCCATATTTACACCATGCCCATCGCCCGCAAACACCAAGTCGACGACACGCTCCCTGCCGTTTTCCACTGTATCTCCCGCTGTGTCCGCCGCGCCTATCTCTGCGGCGACGCCGCCGAGCACCGCCGCGACTGGGTACGCGACCGCATCCGCGCGGCCGCTGCGGGTTTTGCGATCGATGTCCTCGCCTACGCCGTGATGAGCAATCACCTGCACCTCGTCGTCAGCACCGAACCTGGGCGCGTGACCGCCTGGACGGCGCTGGAGGTCACCCAACGTTGGGCCGTCGCTCATCCGCGCACCGGTGATGACGGCGCGCCGGTGCCGTGGAGCGATGCCGAGATTGCCACCAAAGCCAACGATAGCGCCTGGGTGGCGAAGGCCCGTCTACGTTTGCGCTCGCTATCGTGGTTCATGAAATCGATCAAAGAAGGTCTCGCTCGCCGCGCCAATCGCGACGATGGCTGCACCGGCCATTTCTGGGAGGGCCGCTTTCAATCCGTGCCGCTGCTCGACCAAGCTGCGGTCATCGCCTGCATGGCATACGTCGATCTCAATCCGATTCGTGCGGCCTGCGCCGATCGGCCAGAAACCTCCGCCTTCACCAGCGTGCAGGATCGCATTCATGCTCGGCAAGCGCACCAGCGCGCCTGCGCGCTGCTGGCACCGCAGCCGTCGCAAGCCGAACCACTGGTGGCGTCGCTGCGCGCAGGAGCCCTCGCGGCCCGTGACGCCGGGCCCGAGGCCGGGCTGTGGATCGCGCCTATCGCTGCCGCCACCGTGAGCTTCGGCAACATGTCAGCGATCTCACTCGATGACTACCTGACCTTGGTCGACGACACCGGACGCTTGGTGCGCAGCGGCAAGCGTGGTGCCATCCCCCAGCGCTTGGCGCCTATTCTTGAACGTCTCCACCTCGACATCGCGGCCTGGATGGACCTCATGCACCGCGCGGGCGCCTTCCGCGGCAGTGCCTTCGGCAATCTGACCGCCCGCACCCGCGAGGCCATGCGCCGAGGCGCACGCTGGATGGTCGATGTCACCTGCGGACTGTACCGCAACGCGCACACCGCCGCCTAGCCGGTTGTTCGCAGCACGCCGATCGCCACCGAGTCTTCAGCGGCCGCGAGGCTGCGGGGGCAGCGTGGACCTGAAGGGCGAAAATCGCCTCGCTAGCGGTCGGCTGGACTAATGTGGGTCCGCAGCGAAACCTATTTCCAGCCATGGACAACGATCGGGCGAGGGATGGTGCCCCCAATGAAGCACTTTGCTATTCGGTGCATGTCCGACATTCGCATGTGGCCATACGGTGACCGTTGCTGCGCCGCCCGGCAGTGTCTTGGCGGAGCGCAGTCGCGATGCGGGGATGGCGACGTTTACCGAGGCGCGGTTCTTGCGCCTCAAGTTTCTCCGTTCAACCTGGCGCGATGTCCGCGCATTGCGCCGTCATCTGCGCCAGGATCGTCCCGACATCATTCATACCAATGGTAGTCAGGATACCTGGGCCCTGGCATTGGCGCGGCGCGGGCTCGCTCCGCGCATCCCGATGCTGATGAGCCGCCACAACAGCAAGGTCGTGCATAGCGGCCTGTCGAATCGCTGGCTCTACGGCACGGCCCTTGATCGGGTCCTGCTCACCAGCAGCGCGATCGCTGCGCAATATCGGCCTTTGATCGATCGGGGAGTTCTCAACGCGGAACGGATGCCGGTCATCCATCCACCCTTCGATCTCGCGATGTTCGATCGCAGCTACGACCGTACGCTGCTCCACCGCGAATTGGGGCTGCCTGCAACGACGCCGATCATCGGCTTGGTCGGTCGCCTCAACGCCGACAAGGGGCATCGCGTGCTGCTGCGGGCATTGCCCGCGATCCTGGCGCGTCATGCCACCGTGCAGGTCGTTTTCATTGGCGATGGGGAGGAAGAAGCTGGACTGCGGGCGGAGGCGACGGCGGCGGGTATTGCCGACCGGGTTCGCTTCCTCGGCTTCCGCCGCGACATCGCTGAGGTGACGGCCTGTCTGCGTCTGTCCGTGCTGCCCACGACCGGAACGGACTCCTCGCCGACGGTGCTGAAAGAGGCGTTGTGCTTGGGCATGCCGGTGGTCGCGGCCGAGACCGGGGGCGTACGCGAAGTCGTGGATGACGGTGAAACGGGCTACGTGGTGCCCCGCCATGACCATGCCGCCTTGGCCAACGCGATCATCCGTCTGCTCGACGATCCGGAAGGTTCCTCACGAATGGCGGCCCTGGGGGCGCAGCGCGTCCGCGAGCGTTTCTCACCTGCGGCCTGTGCCGAGCGCCACGAAGCGCTCTATAAGAGCCTGCTGACGACCACCCTATAAGCAGTGCTTCCCCACCGGGCTGCGCTTCGGGCCTGGAAGTACCGGATGTCCCCGAAAGTTGAAGCATTCGCGGGTTGGCATTTCCCCGCCGGATGACAGCTTCAGCGACGCATGTCGCCCCTGAAAATGCTTAGGATCCTGGGCCGCAAACTCGCGGACCGGTTCTTCCCCGATGATCCTGCCGGCATTGACCTGCCCCAATGGCGAAGGGTCGACATCCCAGGCATGGGCAGCGGGATAAGTGGATCATTCCGGGGCGAAGAGGTGTGGTTTGCATCACCGGATGTCGACCTACAGCCGGCTCCTGCCGCCGCGGTCTGCCTCGCGGCGCCCTGGTGCGCGTTGCGAGGCATCCCGTTGCGTGGCGTCGGTCAGGTGGATCACCAATTCCTCGCCAATGTCCAATCCGCAACCGCCATGATGGGGGAGTGGTGGGGCTTTGGGCCTGTCACCTATCGGGATGAGGCGCATCCCGTGCCGACATCCTTGCCAGCGCCAACACCGCTCCCGCCGCCATCGGGTGCCCCGGGGCTTTTCTTCAGTGGCGGTGTCGACTCGTTCTATTCGCTCGTGAACAACCCCGATATCCGCGTGATCACCTTCGTCGTGGGATTTGACATCCGATTACCCAATCGCGCCGCGTGGGAGGCAATGATCGCATCCTATCGGATCCTTGCGCAAGAACGTGGGGTGCGGCTGGTGACGGTTTTCACCAATTTGCGACAGCACCGGGCGCTAGGCCACATCAAGTGGGCTCGCTATCATGGCGCGGCATTGGCGGCGATTGGCCACCTCCTTCACGAACAGGCCCAGCGCTGGCTGATTTCCTCATCATATTTCCAGGGCAACCTGATGCCGTGGGGAAGCCATCCCGATCTGGATTGGCGGTGGGGAAGTCGAACGCTGGCTTTCACGCATTTCGGCGTGGAACGTTGGCGAGCCGAAAAATTGGCGGACATGCGCGATGAGCCTATCGTACACCGTCATCTTCGCGTTTGCTTCTCAGATCCCACTGCGTCGGGAAATTGCGGACGTTGCGAAAAATGCATCCGTACACGCCTGATCTATTGGCAAGATCTTCCGGGGATACGGTGTGCGAAGATGCCGGAACAGCCCAGCCTGGCCAAAGCCATTGATGGCCTCAAGCGTTTGAAGACCCCGGCGCTCGATAAGGTTTACCAACAATTTCTTGATCGGGCTCCCGAGCAGGATGAGGTGGCCGGCGCGTTGCGCCGTCTCCTGGAGCGTACGCGGAGGTAGGCCGTATGTTAGCTCGTCAGGCGATTGAATACGGCGCCATTTTCGCCGCTCGGGGGGCGCGATACGAGCAGGCGATGTGCCGTCATCCCCAGGCCAGAGCATTGGAATTCGCCACTATGGTGCGACATCTCGACGTCCAAGACGGTGAGACGGTAGTCGATGCCCATGCCGGCGGCGCCTACCTGCGCGCGTATCTGCCCCGGTCGGTCACGTATATCGCGATCGAGGAATCGGCGGCCTTCCAGCAGGCGTGTCGCAGCCGTCTGGAAACGGGCGATCGTGTCGAGTTGTCTACTGACTCCCGCATGCCTTTGCCGGCTGCCAGTTGTGATCGGATTGCCAGTCTCACCGGTCTTCATCACGTTCTGGATCGTCGCGACACGTACGCGGAATTCCTGCGTGTCCTGCGACCTGGAGGTCGTCTCGTCATCGCCGACGTGGATGAATCGACACCGGTCGCACGTTTCCTCAACGGTTTTGTCGATCGGCATAGTTCCGCTGGTCATGTGGGGTGGTTTCTGACGGATCGCGATGTCGATCTGTTGGAAGAAGTCGGTTTCACCGCGACTACGTCGGCACATGTCGACTATCCATGGCGATTTCGCGACGCAGATGAAGCGGCGGATTTTTGCGCTGAGCTCTTCGGTCTGGATCATCCCGAGGCACGCAGGGCTCTTCCTCGCGTTCTGCGCGACGACCTTGGCGGCGGGATGGGGCCAAAGGGAGAATGGGAGCTGCCCTGGACCCTGCGGTATCTCGTGTCAGAAGCGCCGGTATGAGTGGGCCATGGGATGCCGCCACGCTGCGGGCACGCATTGCGGACTCTGCTCACCGTCGACGGTGGGCGGCAGGGAGTCCGAATGAACTGGAGATCACCGCCTATGCGGCGGCGATCCCCGCCGATCATCCGTGGAATCGGGCAGTGGTCTTCGGCATGACCCCGGAATTGCGACAGATGGCAGTGGCCACCTTTGACGAAGTGATCAGCGTGGATCGCAGCAGCGACGCACAGGTACTGTACGGAGATTGGGTCACGGTCCCGCCATCGCATCGAGAGTCGACCCTGAAAAAGCACTCAACCATTTGCCAATAAAGCACGTATATCATCTCGACCGGTCGCTAGATGCCCAGGAATCGCAGGAACC
>CAYQAQ010000169.1:0-6682 GCA_964415495.1 uncultured candidatus Brocadiaceae bacterium
TCCTTGCTGACAGCACCACGACGCAGACGCTCAAGAACCATCGATTGCTCCAGAAGCTGGGAGTCTAGGGGGGGCGGCACGAGCGCCAAGGGTCGAGCCGGACTGTGTTTTCCGGGGCCGCACGGTGTTCCCAACGCCTGCGTCCGCCCGGCTGTCGGGCCGGTTGCCAAGACGGGCGCGGCGGGCATGGTACGGGCCTTTCCGGGAGGTCTCCATGCGTGTGTTGCGTTGCCTTTGTGCCCTGATCTGCGTACTCGGCGTTGGTGCGGCCGAGGCCGTGGTCGTCAAGCTGGCGAAGCGCGGCAACATCCGCTATGGCCCCAGCCTCAATGCGCCGGTCGCGGTCACGCTGCCGAGTGGCACCGAGGTCACCATCCTGGCCACGGTCAGCGGCAGCGATGGCAAGTGGTTCCAGATCCGCTTCCCCAGTGAGGGCAAAGCGTGGATGCACGACAAAGTGCTGCGCGCCCACGAGGACGGCACCTTCGTGGTGACCGAGGACAAGGCGCGTGTGCGCGATGATGCGACCCTGGGCGGCAACATCGTCGCCGAATTGTCGGCCGGCGATATCGTTGAGGACCGCGGCCGCCGCGTCGGCGATTGGGTGGCGGTGTATCCGCGCAACGCCGTGGCGTATGCGTCGCACGTCCTGTTTGATATCGCCAAGCCAGTGGCCGCCCAAGTCGAACAGCGCGTCGAGCAAGAACGCGGCAGCGATCATTTGTGGCAGCGTGCCAAGCAGACCTACATCGAATGGACGGCGGTCAACGATCTGCAACGGGCGCTGGCCTATGATTGGCCCGCCTTGTCAGCGCAGCTCGCCACCGTCGCGAAGGACCATGAGAAGGTGGGCACGCGTCTCGATGCGCAGCGTCTGAAAGACCAGGTCGATGCCGTGGCGCGCGAACAGAAGCGCCTCGGTGCGGTGTCGACTGTGCGTGCGCCCGAGCCTGCGGCGCAACCAGCGCAACCACAGCCGGTGCAGCCACAGCCGGTGCAACCACAGCCGGTGCAACCGCAACCTGTGCAGCCGCAGCCCCTGCCGGAACAACCGACGACTGCCACCGAGCCGATCCCCGAACCGACGCCGGAAGTCGCGGCGTTGATGGGCGCGCAAGCGGCGATCAAGCCGACCGGTGGTTTCGCCGCTGAAGGTTTCCTCGAACAGCGCGGCGTCGATTACCTCATCGTCGATCGCACCAGCCGGGTTCTGGCGTTCGTCAAGCCCAACGGCCAAGTCCAACTCAGCGATTATTTCTGGCGCGAAGTCGGCATCAAAGGCCAGCCGCAAGGCACGGTCGATATGGGTGGCGTGGCGGTGCCGGTGCTGCTGGTCGATGACGTGGTGTTGCTGAACCGCTGATTGTGCCAGTATCGACCGGTGACCGCTGCGGAAGACCTAGGACCCAGGACCTAGGACCCAGGACGAACCTATGAAAGCGTCCGACCCCAAAGACACGCCGATGATGCGCCAGTACCTGGAGGTGAAGGCGCAGCAGCCGGATTGTTTGCTGCTGATGCGCATGGGCGATTTCTTCGAGGCCTTCCTCGATGACGCGCGGCGACTGTCCGAGATTTGCGGCATCGCGCTGACGGCGCGCAACAAGGATGATCCCGAGCCGGTGCCGATGGCCGGGGTGCCGCACCATAGTCTGAGCCAGCATTTGCCCAAGTTGCTCGCCGCTGGTGTGCGCGTCGCGGTCATGGATCAGCTCGAAGATCCCGAGCAAGCCAAGGCCGAGGGCCGCAGCTTGGTGCGGCGCGGCCTGACCCGCGTACTCACGGCTGGAACCCTGCTGGATGAAGAGGCGCTGCCGACGTCGGAAGCCAACTTCCTGGTCGCGATCAGCGGGCTGAGCGCGCCGATTGGCGTGGCGGCGCTCGATGTATCGACTGGACATTTTCTGGTCGAAGAAGCGACGTCGCTGCCGGCACTCGGTCTCGCGCTGGCGCGCCTGCAGCCAGCGGAATTGCTGCTGCCGGAGGCCGTGCGCGAGGACGACACGGCGCAGGCGCAGTTGACGGATCTGGGCCTGCCGTTGCCGCCCTTGGCGAGCCTGCCAGCGTATGCGTGGAAGGCAGCCGATGCCCGGCGCTATCTCACGGAGCGCTTCCGAGTGGGTTCACTCGATGGGTTCGGCATCGCCCCGGGTGAAGATCATATCGCCAGTGCCGCCGCGGCAGCGTTGCGTTACGCCAGCGGCAGCGTCGCGCCGGGCCAAGACGGCCTGACGCTGGGCCATCTGCGGGCCCCGCGTCGGCTGCATGGTGGCGGGCATCTGGTGCTTGATGCGACGTGTCGGCGCAATCTCGATCTGCTGCGCAATGCGCGCGACCATTCGCGCCAGGGCACGCTGCTGGCCAGCGTCGACCGCACCTGCACCGCGCTTGGTTCGCGTTTGCTCGCCGAGTGGTTGGCGCGGCCGCTGGCGGATACCCTTGCTATCAGCGATCGTCACGATGCGGTGGCCGCCTTGGTCGCGGATGATGCCCTGCGCGCTGATGTGCGCGATGCGCTGCAGAACGTCTACGATCTCGAGCGCTTGCTGGCGCGCATCGCCACCGGCCGTGCGAATGCGCGCGATCTGGTGCATCTCGCCGGTAGTCTGGCGGCGGCCGCGGTGGTCGCGCAGGCGTTGGCTGGGAAAACTGTGCCGACGTTGGTGCAGCGCGCAGGACATGATCTCTCGCCAGACGCCGAACTGATCGAGACCATTCATGTCACCCTGGTTGACGATCCGCCGCTGGCGATCGGCGAAGGGGGCATGGTGCGCGACGGCGTCGATTCCGAGCTCGATGAATTGCGCCTGATCAAGCGCGATGCCTCGGTATGGTTGGCGGGCTATCAAGAACGCGAAGCGGCCGCCTGCGGCCTGCCCAAGCTCAAGGTCGGCTATAACAAGGTCTTCGGCTACTTCATCGAACTCTCGAAGGCCCATGCCGAGAAGGTGCCGCCGCACTTCATTCGCAAACAGACCCTGGTGAACGCCGAGCGCTACATTACGCCCGAGCTCAAGGACTACGAAGATAAAGCCCTCGGTGCCGAGGATCGCATCCGCAGCACCGAGACTCGCATCCTGCTCGAGCTGCGCACGCGGGCTGAACGCGTGTTACCGCAGTTGCAGGCCTGTGCCGATGCCGTGGCGCTGATCGATGTGCTCGCCGGTCTTTCCGAGGTGGCTCGCCGGGGCGCGTGGTGCCGCCCGGAGATGGTCGAGGAACCGGTGCTGGAATTGACGCAGGCCCGCCATCCGGTGGTCGAGGCCGTCGTCGGTGCCGGGCATTTCGTCGCCAATGACACCGCGCTGGCCGCCCATCAGGGTGGAGATCAGGAACTGCCGCGCCTGGCCGTGATCACAGGTCCGAATATGGCCGGTAAATCGACCTATATCCGCCAGGTCGCCTTGGCGGTGATTCTCGCGCAAGCCGGTGCCTTCGTACCTGCGCAGCGTGCCCGCTTGGGCGTGGTCGATCGCATTTTCACACGCGTTGGTGCCGGCGACGAATTAACGCGCGGCCAGTCGACCTTCATGGTCGAGATGGCGGAAACCGCGGCAATTCTCAATCACGCGACGGCGCGCAGCTTGGTCATTCTCGATGAAGTTGGCCGTGGTACCTCGACCTTCGACGGCGTTAGCCTCGCCTGGGCCATCGTCGAGCATCTGCACGACCTCATCGGCTGCCGCGCCTGCTTCGCCACCCACTACCACGAGCTCACCGATCTCGCCGGCGATCGTCCCGGCATCGTCAACCTCACGGTGGCGGTGGCGGAACAGGATGACGACGTGGTCTTCCTGCACCGCATCGAAGCCGGCGCTGCGACCAAGAGCTACGGCATCCACGTCGCCCGCCTCGCGGGCGTGCCCAAGGCCGTGATCGCTCGCGCCCGTGAAGTGCTCTTCACCTTGGAACAACTCAACGTCGATCTGACCGAACGTGAACGCGTCGCTGCTCGTCCCGCTGGCGGCGGCACCGGTCCACTGCAATTGACGCTGTTTCAGCCGACCGATCACCCGGCTTTGAATCGCCTGCGCAGTCTCGACCTCGATGAGATCAGCCCACGGCAAGCCCTCGATCTGTTGGCAAACTTGCAAAAGCAGGCGCGTTAAATCATTCCGCCCAGCACAGGCGCTGGGCAATGGTCACGGCACAGCGCTGACCCCGCGTCAGGGGCTGGAGGGTGTCCACCAATGCGGTGAGCGGGTGGCCTTGCCAGTCGAGGTGACAGACACGCACCGGGCCGAGATGTTCGATGCGCGTGATCGTGGTGTCGTTACCGGGTCCCAGCTGGACGTGCTCGGGACGAATGCCGATGCTTGCCTTGCTGGCGGGCTCAGGGGCATCGCTCTGAGCAGAGCCGAGGTCGGCGCCGTTGGCGCTGCGCCAACGGTGATCGTGGCGCGTGGCGGGGAGCAGGGTGATGCGCGGTTGGCCCAGCAAGCGGGCGACAGTTGGCGATACGGGCCGCTCGTAGATGTCTTCCGGCATGCCGAGCTGCAGGAGGCGGTGCTGCGTCCTGCGCATCGAAATGGATGTTTCCGGCATCGGGGCGCTCCAAGCCGGCGAGGCAGCGCAGCAGGGTGGTCTTGCCCGCACCGGTGGGGCCAAGGACCACCAGCAGTTCATCGTCGCCGATGGCGAGATCGTCCACGCGCACGTGCTCACTGCATACGCCCAGCACACGTTCGCCATCGCCGATGCCGGGTGCGACCGTAAGCGCAGGGTCGCTGCCGTCGGGGCGGAATTGACTGTGGCTCACCATGCCGCGCAGGCGGTTCATGCCCGGGCTGCCGACAAAGGTGGCGACGAACAAATCGGCGGGATCGGCATAGATCTCGGCAGGTGTACCAACTTGGCGAATCACGCCGGCAGCCATGACGACGACGCGATCGGCCAAGGTCATGGCCTCTTCCTGGTCGTGGGTGACAGAGAGCGTGGTCACGCCCTCTGCGAGTGGTTGGGTGCGAATGACTTCGCGCAGGTGCTCGCGCGCTTCGCCATCGATGGTGCCGAGCGGTTCGTCCATCAGCCACAGGCGCGGACGGCGCACCATGGCGGGGGCGAGACTGACGCGCTGCTGATCACCGCTCGGCAGCTGCCGAGGCGAGCGCATGGAAGCGCTTCCGCAGGCCCTGACAACGCCAAGCCAGGCCGGGTGGAGGGGGCGCATCATCAGCCACCGATGGCGCTTTCCCCGGCTGCCGGCCCGGTCACCATGCCGCGCATGGACCTCACTGCTGATATCGTCGTGCGCGACGCCGCGAAATTGGGTGAAGGCCCGCGTTGGAGCCAACGCGATCGTTGCCTGTGGTGGGTCGACATCATGGGCCGCCGGGTGCTGCGTTGGAACCCCGCCGATGGCGATCTGCGCACGTGGCCGGTGCCCGGCGACATCGGCATGCTCGCCGAGCGCGTCAACGGCGGCCTGATCATCGCTCTGCGCGATGGCCTCTACGCCTTCGATTCCGCTACCGGCACCAGCACGCCGCTCGGTGTCAGCCATGTCCAGGACGTGAGTGCCTTCCGCTTCAACGACGGTGCCTGCGACGCCGCGGGTCGCCTCTGGGTCGGCACCATCGGCCCAAAGAGCAAAGCGCACTACTATCGCTTCGATCCGGGCCTCAATCGCACGCTGATCCGCGATGACATTACGGTGTCCAATGGCATCGCGTGGTCGCCCGATGGCGCGACCATGTATTACATCGACACCCCGACCCAGGTGGTGATGGCGTATCCCTTCGATGCCGGCACTGGCACCATCGATGTGTCCGCAGGCAAAGCCGTCATCACCATCCCGAGCGACCAGGGCCATCCCGACGGCTGCTGCATCGACGCCGAAGGCATGCTGTGGATCGGCCTGTGGAACGGCGGCGCGGTGCTGCGCTGCGATCCCGTGACAGGCCGGACGCTGGCCCGCATCACGGTGCCCGGTGCGCGCAACGTCACTGCGTGTTCTTTCGGCGGCCCCAATCTGGATGTGCTCTACATTACCACGGCGGGCGGTGGCGACGCGAAACAGCCGGAAAACGCGGGCTTTCTGTTTGCAGCGCAGCCGGGGGTGCATGGGGTGCCGTGGCATGCGTTTGCGGGGTGACATGGTGAACCCCTTGTCGCTCATGCCGTCGCTCGTCTTCTGTGAAATACCTGCATCCACCCCAAGAAACGTCTCTGTGGTCGGATGCGGATAGCCGGATTTCTCTCGGCGCGATGCCGGGCGCAGATCCGGCTGGGAACTCTCGTTCAATGCCATTGCGCTAATGAATCTGGTATCGAAGCCGCAGATCAGAAGTTTTTTGCACAACCCCGTCGCTCGCCTCTCGCCGATAGTCTCTCGTCGGTCGTCTCATCGCTCCGCATCACCGTGCGGGTGCGTGGTGTGAAATGACTCATCCCCAAAAGGGGTTGAAGTCCAGTATATTCGGAAACCGTCAAAACGGGATCTCGCAGCGATTCGACGACCGACGAGAGACTATCGGCGAGAGACGAGCGACGGCATGAGCGAGAAACCTCACTATTTGGCCAAAATACAGACGTCCTTAGCGCAACGGCATTGGTCGCTCGTTGTTCGTCGAATCGCTCCGCATGACCGCTCTACGCTTGGTGAGCTATGGATCTTCCGTTGAAGATCCCCTGGGGCGGCTCCTTGTTCTGCCCACCGTACCCGACGTGCTCGCCGTCAAGG
>CAYQAQ010000170.1:0-6681 GCA_964415495.1 uncultured candidatus Brocadiaceae bacterium
CAAGGGCAAGGCGATCATCAGCGTCGCGGTCGAACCGGTCGAGAGCCCGGTCATCGCGCAGACCATCGCCGGTCAGGAGTTGAAGCCCAACCCCCATCCGATCCAAGGTATCGGTGCCGGTTTCGTGCCTGCCAACCTTGATGTGTCCTTGGTCGACCGGGTCGAACAGGTGTTGGGTTCCGACGCCATCGCCATGGCACGTCGCTTGGCGAGCGAAGAAGGCATCCTGTGCGGCGTTTCGTGCGGCGCAGCCGTGGCGGCCACCGCGCACCTCGCCGGACTCAGCGAATTCGCCGGCAAGACCTTCGTGGTCGTGCTCCCCGACGCCGGTGAACGCTACCTCAACAGTGGCCCGCTGTTCGAGCACCTCGACGCCAAGATCGCGTCCGCGAAGGCCGGCGATACGATCTGAGGTTCGGCTCAGCGGCCGGCGGCCAAGGCGGCAGCATGTGTGCGAATGTAGGCCCGCATCTGCGGTCGAGTGGCCGTCCCTAGGGGAAAATATACGTACATATAGCAGGCTGGTTAGACGTACACTCCTGGGGTTCTCCGTAAAATCACCCCGCCTTCGCCATGACCGGTTTGAAAGCATCCGGTCTTGTTCCTAACGCTTCAATCGCTCGCAGTTGCCATTGTTGAAGTCCGACCGTCTGCTTCTCTCGCCGGCCATCGTCCTGAACTATAACCACGGTCTGTACGCTCGGGAATAACTCGAACAGAAATCGTGTGGTAATCTTGGCCGACGGTTTGTTGCGGTGATATGGCAATCCCGTGTTCGTCGACTTGAGGTGGGCCCGGACAGTACGCTGGATGATGTTCCAGGTCATGAGACCAATGCAGTAGATGAATCCCATCGAGGCGATGCGCCTTGCTGTGGCCGAATGTTACCTTGGGCGGCGGGTTGATATCGTCGCTCATGGAATCCAGTCCTTCACGCTCGTAGGCACCGTAGAAGGTCAGCGTCGTCGTATCGAAGTGCAGGAAGCGCGTATCCAACGCATGCTGTCGAACCACCTCCAGAGCCAGACCGCTCATCAAGCGGTCGAGGCCGAACTGGTGCAGATCGTCGAGGGCCTTTGCCAATCGCTCTTCGGGGAACCGGGACAGATCGAAGCCTGGATCCTGCATGATCGTCGCCATATCGTACGGAGCCAGGCGATCTCGGATGCGCCACAGGCTATGCGCTCCGACGAACACACCGGCCAGGATGACGGCGACACATTCGCCCGTCGATACCTCGCTCAGCGCATGTTGGCCAATAGCGTGGTCGATCGTTTCAAGGACGCGCGAACGCCGCAGGACATCCATGACCAAGGGGAGATGACAGAGGCGTTGTGGGATTTCGATCTGCATCGCCTTAGTGTACAGATAATGCGCTAATACCAGCTAAATATTTACGTATTCGACGCTTGTCATAAGTCTCGAAAAACTCGACTTACAGCTTTTGGAATCGACGTAACTCAAAGTATGGTGATAGGGGACTGAAAATTCACCGGACCCCAGGAGTGGACGACAGGAGGTGAGCGGTGAGAAACAGGAGGATAAGCTGGACGTGGCGCATCGTCGGTAGCTAGTGCCTAATATAATATCCATATTCCATCAACAGAAAATGGTTGGTCGTCCCAGCCACTCGCCCGCGCTCCAGCCAGTGGCGTATCAGGCGGTGCCACCCAGCGCATGAGGAAAGGGCCTTGTCACATTTGATGTCACGTCACATTTATTAACCTGTCACGGTTCTTTCAGGAGTCGCCTCATGCGCCACGCATTCCATGATGTCTCGTCTTCGAGCGCCCCCTGCCCCAGGGGCCACCGGATGGGGGGGCCATGGCGAGGGCTCATCGCGCTCATGTGCATGTGTGCTGGGGGCGTGGGGAGCCTCGGTGCCACCGAGATCGTCAACGCGCAATCGTACTTCGCGAGCTACATCGTCTTCGCTCCCAACGAGATCGATCCGGAGCGTCTGCAGGAATTCCTGAAGTCCGCGCGCAACGACGACGGCACGCCTCGGTTCAGCGAGCGGCGACTCGAGCGGCTCGAGGACGAATTCCGCGACAACCTCCAGGCCCAGGGCATCGACCCCGACCAGGTCGACTGGCGTACGAGAGCGATCATGGCCTGGGGCGAGGATCGCAACGCCCTGCCGATCGCCGAGCCGCCGCACCCGCCGGCCGACTGGATGCAACTTGGATTCGACGAGGCTGGCTGGGTCACTCGGCCGGCGCCGTTGCTGATCGCACCCGGCAGCATGCACGGAATCACCGACCGCCATTTGCCGGTGCCGCGCAGAGTGCGCGCCGCATTCTTCCGCACCGTCTTCGTCGTGGAGAAACCTGGGGAACACGTCCTGAACCTGAGTTATGCCGGTGGTGTGCGGGTCTTCCTCAATGGCAGCGAGATCGCTCGCGACCACCTGCCTGCGGGCGAGATCGGTCCCAACACCTGGGCCGAGGGCTACGACTCGCATCAGCCAGAAGGGCGGCAGCTCAAACCGATCGTCCTGCCGCAGGCATTGCTGCGGCGTGGCAACAACGTGCTGGCGATCGAGGTCCGCTCGCCGCGCATCCACCCCAGCGCCATCGATGGTGCTGACAGCCGTACCCGGGGCAACCTGTGGGATCTGGTCATCCGACCCCACTGCCGCATCAACGCGATTTCGCTGCGCAGTTCGGCACCTGATGCCGTGGCGACCTTCAGGCGCGAAAAACGCGACGCGGTGTGGCCCATTGATGCCAACGCCAGGCTCTATGATACCGATTTCGCGCCTCGCGGGGCGGAAGGGCGGGCTTTGCGCATCGTTGGCACTCGCAACGGTACTTTCAGCGGGATGGTCGGCGTCACGTCGGCCACCGATGTGCGCTCGCTGCGCATCGCGGCAACGCCGCTGGTTGCTGCGGGCCGGGATGGTCAGCGTGATCCAGCCCGTATGCCGGAGTTGCGCATCACGGCCATGGCCGGACACGATTTCGAGACCTTCAACGGCACCGGTGGCCATCGTGGAGTAAAGCAGTGGGCGCCGTATCAGCACTTCAAGGAGCGCTTGCGGTATGATAAACCCCCCGTTGCCAATGCGGTGATCGATGAAATCCGCACAGAACCGGATATCGAATCATTGGCTGCAGGGGCTCTCGGGGCCTTTTGGGTCTCCGTCGCGATTCCCGCAGCGACCCCACCGGGCATCTATCACGGGACACTGCGCGTCATGGGCGAGGGCATGTCCGAACAGCGGCTGCCCATCGAGGTCCACGTCTGCGCCTGGACCCTGCCCGATCCTGCGGCGTGGCGTACCGACGTCTGGCTGGAGGTCTCGCCCTATGCTCTGGCCGAGCGGGCCGGTGTTCCGCTCTGGTCCGAGGCTCACCTGGGCCTCGTCCGCCAAGCCTTCGCACAGGTGGGCCGGGCCGGGACCAACGTCGTCATGATCCCCGTGTTGCAACAGAGCGAATTCGGCAATGGCGATGACTCCTTGGTGCGCTGGCAGGGGGGCGATGCCATCATCGATGTCTCGACCTTGGGCCCCTATCTTGATGCTGCGCTGGCCGGACTGGGCAAGCCCGAGGCCATCATCTTCGGCGTCATGCAAGGCCACATGGGGGGCACGAGCATCCAGACCGCCGATCGTCGCGGCAGTATTGCGCTCGACGATGCCCAGTGGCGGCAATTTGCTCAGGCACTGCACACGTATATGCGCAGCCGTAATCTTGAAGGCTCCATGGTCTGGGGCTTGCCCTGGGATCTTTTGCCGGGTCCTAAGCAGGCCCACATACGACTGCTGCGCGAGGCTGCGCCCGAGGTCCGCTGGGCTCGCGCCAGCCACGCCTACGGATTCGACGAGGATTTCCGATATGTGTCGGTGGTCTACTTCGGCATGGACGGCAGGTACTCTGGACTCAAGCGCAAGGCGGGGGCCAAGGAAACCGACATGGGCGAGGGATTCGGCTGGCAAAAAGACGGCATGTTCGTCTCAAATCCCCGACTGCATAACACCGTCCAGGAGATCTTCGGCTATACGCCGCCTTTCGCGTTTCGCATTTTCCCCAACCGGGCCCTGGGCCTGGGCTACACCGGCATTGGTCGCATGGGGGCCAATTACTGGGGCACCTGGGCAGGGCAATCCCTCAGTGCGCCCTCGCGGATTGAGAATGGTCAGTCCATTGCCAACGCGGAACTGGTCGACTTCACGATCAAGGACCTGCTCTGGTTCGATGCCGCAGGCGGGCGGATCCATAGCAGTCAGCGCTTTGAAATGCTGCGCGAAGGCCTGCAGGAGGCGGAGGCCCGCATCGCGCTCGAACAGGCCTTGGTCGCTGGCAAGCTGAATGCGGCGCTTCAAGGCCGCGTCAGGGAGGTCCTGGAGCGGCACCAGAATGAGGTCAACTACATCACGCGCCGCACGAACAGCCACCTCACCAACGATCACAGCCAGCGCTGGCAGCAACGCATCCAGGAGCTGTTCGATCTCGCCGCCGAGGTTGGGGCGCAATAGCCACGCGCACGCGTGCGAGGCATGGCTCGCCCGAGTGCGGCTGGGGCAGGAGGTGCAGATAGAGGCGGTCGCCGCTGCGGGTGTACGCGCAGCGCCAGCGGAAATAGTTGATGAAAAAGCGGTTCCACGTTACTGAGCCCCGGACGGTCAGGCCCGATGGACCAGCGGGGCGTACCGCTTCACCCTGGCGCTCCAACCAGGTGCCGACGCCATCGAGCACCTGCGCATACGGCGGCGGAAATTCGCCCCGGGCATTGGGTCCGACATTGAGCAGCGGGTTGCCACCCTTGGCGTGGATCTCGATCAATTCACGCAGCACCTGACCGACGTCTTTGAATTCGTGATCCTCGCGCACGTAGCCCCAATTTTGATTGAGGCGCATGCACGCCTCCCAGCGGAGCGGCTGGCCCTGGGCGTTGACCGGAGGTGTCTCTGGGATGCGGTTTTCCGGCGTGACAATGTCGGCGCGCTCAGCGCAGTCAGCATCGACCAAGCGATCATTGATCAGAGTATTCGGCTGCAGAGCTCGGATGCGCCGCATATGCACATCGGCGTCATAGGCCGAGCCGGGGGAGCCCGGCGCACGTCGAACCACAGCACGTCGATTGCGCCGTCGTCGGACATCAGTTCCTCGACCTGGGCGCGCATCAATTGGATACCGGCGGGGCTCGGCCGCCACGCGCTGTCAGCAGAACCGGTGATTGGTTTGCCATCCGGGCCGATGGCCGTGCCGAGACCACCATCGAGTCCAGGATGATCGAGATCCCACACCGGAAAATAGATCCCGACCCGCAGCCCGGCCCGGCGGCAGGCCGCCACCACTTCGCCGACATGACTTCTGCCGCAGGGGGTATTGGTGTACGGACAGGTGTCCGCCCCTCGCAGCAATCACCAAGTGTAGGGGCGGACATCCTGTCCGTACGCTCAATGAGGTCAGGTGTACGCAGCGAAGCGGCCTTTAGGCCGGACACCTGTCCTCATGTCCTTATCCGGTCATCGACCGGCATTCGTGCCGAGTGGGGCTCTGCCCTGGCCCTCTGACGAAGCACGGGAGCAGGTGGCCGCGGGTCACTTCTATGGCATCGGACTTTTAATCGGGTTGCAGGACCAAGCTCATCGTCCATTTATTCGCCATTCGGCTTCGCCTGTCCAGCGGCCTTCGTTGAGGGGAATGCGCGGATCAGAGGCTTTTTCCACGTGTCCATCGAGGAAGGCGACGTTTGTCCCTCCGTGCCGCGCACTGGTCCACCACAGGTCGGGATGCAGGGGGGGACCGCTTGGACTCGTTTCCCGATCGTCGGTGGTGAGGTATTGCAAATGGGTGTCTGCTCGCCAACGCGGATTATTGCCATCGGCAAAGATCATGGTGGCCGAGGGATTGGTGACCCGTCTAATGTGGGTGACGGTATAGGGGTTGGTGCCTCTCCAGTACTGATTAATAATTCCAATATTCGCACCGTAGCTTATACGATGCCGGCGGTTCGAAGCGGTAGCCGGTCGCGAATCGCCAGGGCACACTACCAAATTAACACTCCGTTTCCCGGCGTAGTTTTGGGCAGTTGCCCAGAGGTCGGAGGCCTCCTCAATATTGAGGTATTGGCCGAGAAAGGCCGGCGAGGCATAATTCAGCCTCGCCGTACCCCAGGGGTGAGGTTGGTGCGATGGCAACGCGGTGACCCAGCTATGGGGCAGAAAGCCAAGGTTATCCGACGTGTACGTGATGGTGGCCATACTGATCTGCCGGAGGTTGCTCGCGCAGGCAGCACCGTTGGCGAGTTTACGCGCTGCCCCTATGGCGGGGAATAATAGGCTAGCCAGCGTGGCGATGATGGCGACCGTCACTAACATTTCGATCAGGGTCATACCCACGGTGGTACGGGAGCGAAGGGGACGTCGCAGGGCGTAGTGCCTTTTCGTCAACATCGTGGCCTCCATGAGGGATCAGTCCAACATCTCTACGATGAGGCAAGCATGTGGCTGAATGAACTGTGATGCCCGGCCTCAATCCCCTTCATTGCAGTCGTGGGAATGAGCGTGGTTGGTGTGTAAGAGTAGTTTTACTTTATCACATCATACCATCAATGCAATGGCCAATACTTCCCGCGGAATGGCGTCAGGGATCATAAAGGGGATCATAAAGGGTAAAGGGGACACCGTGCGCCGGTAAAAGCCGGCGTGAAACAAGGGGTGCAAGTCCC